>JANXTP010000102.1 GCA_025352345.1 Burkholderiales bacterium
GAACGCGAAGCCGGGCGTGATGAAGATGTCGGTGTCGCGGCTGCCGGCCTGCAACTCGCCGCCGGAATCGGAAAACGCGGCGGCCGATTCGAGCGCGCGCAGCGTCGTCGTGCCGACCGCGACGATGCGCCCGCCCGAGGCGCGCGTGCGCGCGATCGCGTCGACCGTGCGCTGCGGCACCTCGAACCACTCGCTGTGCATCGTGTGTTCGGCGAGATTTTCGGTGCGCACCGGCTGAAAGGTGCCGGCGCCCACATGCAGCGTGACACTCGCGCGCGCCACACCGCGCACGGCCAGCGCATCGAGCAGCGCCGCGTCGAAATGCAGCGCCGCGGTCGGTGCCGCAACCGCACCCGGGTTCGCGGCGAACACCGTTTGGTAGCGGCGTTCGTCGTCAGTGGTGTCGGCGTGCGTGATGTAAGGCGGCAGCGGAACATGACCGTAACGCTCGAGCAACGCCAGCGGGTCACCGGGAAAGCGCAGGCGGAACAACGAATCCTGCGGCCCCGCACGGCCCAACACCTCGGCCTCGAACGCCCCGGCAAAGCGCACCGTGCTGCCCGGCTTGGGCGACTTGCTCGCGCGCAGGTGCATGAGCACTTCGTCGCCCGGCAACACCCGCTCGACCAACGCCTCGACGACGCCGCCGCTGGCTTTCACGCCCAGCAGGCGCGCCTTGATGACGCGGGTGTCGTTGAACACCAGCAAGTCACCGGCTTGCAGCAGCGAAGGCAGGTCGCGAAAGATGCGGTCGGTGGGCGCGTGGGCGCGCCCGTCTAGCAGGCGCGACGCGCTGCGCTCGGTCGTCGGGTGCTGTGCGATCAGCTCGGGCGGCAGCGCGAAGTCGAAATCGGAGAGGGTGAGTGGCGTGCTCATGGCGCAAAGAGAACAGTGGGATTGTTCCACGCAGGTGGATGCCACCCGTCGCGCCCGCGGTCAGAATTCGCCGATGCCTCGCACCGCGCTGACCCCGACCGAAGCCCGCGGCAGCGTTGCCGCCGCGCCGGTGGTCAAGGCCAAGTCGGCCCCGCTGCGGGCGATGGAAAAGCTCGGCCTGCGTCGCGACATCGACATCGCGCTGCATGTGCCGCTGCGCTATGAAGACGAGACACGGCTCATCGCCATCGCCGAGCTGCACGACGGTGTCACCGCGCAGGTCGAAGGCGTGGTGCAGCGTTGCGAGATCCAGCTGCGCAACCGCCGGCAGCTGCTGGTCACGCTGGCCGACGATGCCGGCGACACGCTGCTGCTGCGCTTTTTGCACTTCTACCCCTCGCATCAGAAGACGCTGGCCGAAGGCCGCCGCGTGCGTGTGCGTGGCGAGGCGCGCGGCGGTTTCTTCGGGCTGGAGATGGTGCACCCGAGCTTCAAGGCGATCGATGGCGACGTGCCACTCGCGACCTCGCTGACACCGGTCTACCCGACCAGCGCCTCGCTGCCGCAGGCCTATCTGCGGCGCGCGGTCGCGTCGGCTCTGAACCGTGTCGATCTGAGCGAGAACGTGCCCGCCGAGCTGCTGCCACCGGGCATCACCACCTTGCGCGATGCACTGCGCTGGCTGCACCACCCGCCGGCCGATGCGGCGCTGGCGGCGCTGGAAGACCGCTCGCATCCGGCCTGGCAACGCCTGAAGTTCGAGGAGCTGTTGGCGCAGCAGCTGTCGCAGTTGCAGGCCAAGTGCGAGCGGGCACAGCAGTGCGCGCCACGCTTCAGGGTGACCGCCGGTGGCCTGCAGGACAAGCTGCTGACCGCACTGCCGTTTTCACTGACCGGTGCGCAGCGGCGTGTGGCGGAAGAGATCGCCGCCGACCTGCAGCGTGCGCGACCGGATTCAGGCCGTGGTGCTCAGACCAGCGTGCCAATGCACCGCCTGCTGCAAGGCGATGTCGGCTCCGGCAAGACGGTGGTGGCCGCGCTGGCCGCAGCCATTGCGATCCACAACGGCTGGCAGTGCGCGCTGATGGCGCCGACCGAAATCCTGGCCGACCAGCACTTCCGCAAGCTGGTCGACTGGCTCGAACCTTTGGGCATCACGACCGCGTGGCTCACCGGCAGCCGCAAGGGCCGCGGCCGGCGCGAGATGCTCGAACGCGTCGCCTCCGGCGAGGCCGGTCTGGTGGTCGGCACGCACGCGGTGATCCAGGACGACGTGCAGTTTGCGAAGCTCGGGTTGGCCATCGTCGATGAGCAGCATCGTTTCGGTGTGGCGCAGCGGCTCGCGCTGCGCAGCAAGCTGGAGCGGCATGCTTTGGAACCGCACCTGCTGATGATGAGCGCGACACCGATCCCGCGCACGCTGGCGATGACGATGTATGCCGACCTCGACATCAGCACCATCGACGAATTGCCACCCGGCCGCACGCCGATCGTCACCAAGCTGTTCGCCGACGGCAAGCGCGAGGCGGTGGTCGCGCGCATCCGCGACGAGGTGGCGCACGGCAAGCAGGTCTACTGGGTCTGCCCGCTGATCGAGGAATCGGCTGAAGGTGATGCCACGCTGATCAAGAACGACACACGTTCATCAAAACGGCCGTTCGGCGAACGCCCTGACTTGCAGAACGTCATCGACACGCACCAGAAGCTGACCGAGGCCTTGCCCGGTGTTGGCGTCGGCCTGCTGCACGGCCGAATGAAGGCCGCCGACAAGGCGGCGATGATGGCCCGGTTTACCGTCGGCGAGCTGTCGGTGCTGGTCGCGACCACGGTGATCGAGGTCGGTGTCGACGTGCCCAACGCGAGCCTGATGGTGATCGAGCACGCCGAGCGCTTCGGCCTGAGCCAGCTGCATCAGCTGCGCGGGCGCGTCGGCCGTGGCTCGGTGGCCAGCGTGTGCGTGCTGCTGTATGCCGCGCCGCTGTCAGACACCGGCAAGGCGCGGCTGAAGGCGATGGCCGAGACGACCGATGGCTTCGAGATCGCGCGGCGTGACCTGGCCATTCGCGGTCCGGGTGAATTTCTGGGCGCCCGGCAGTCGGGTGCGGCGCTGCTGCGCTTCGCCGACCTGAATGACGATCTGCATTTGCTGCACGCAGCGCGGGCGGCGGCCGAAGTCATGTTGAAAGCGCATCCGGACGCCGCCGAACGCCAGGTGCTGCGCTGGCTTGGCAGCAAGGCCGATTACCTGAAGGCGTGAGCCCACGCGAGAATGACACCATGACCCTGACCGAGCTCCGATACATCGTCGCGGTGGCCCGCGAGCGCCACTTCGGCCGCGCCGCTGAAGCCTGCTTCGTCTCTCAGCCGACGCTGAGCGTGGCGATCAAGAAACTGGAAGAGGAGCTCGACGTCAAGCTGTTCGAGCGCGGCAGCAACGAGATCAGCGTTACGCCGCTGGGCGACGAGATCGTGCGGCAGGCGCAGACGGTGATCGAGCAGGCGGCCGGCATCAAGGAGATCGCGCGCCGCGGCAAGGACCCGGTCTCGGGCCCGTTGCGCCTGGGCGTGATCTACACCGTCGGACCCTATCTGTTGCCCGATCTGGTGCGCCAGGCCATCGAGCGCATGCCGCGCATGCCGCTGATGCTGCAGGAGAACTTCACCGTCAAGCTGCTGGACATGCTGCGCACCGGCGAGCTCGACGCGGCCATCCTCGCCGAGCCCTTCCCCGATGCGGGCCTGGCGGTCGCGCCGCTGTACGACGAGCCGTTCATGGTCGCGGTGCCGAGGAAGCACCCGCTGGCGCGTCGCAAGCGCATCCCGGCCGACGAGTTGAAGAAGGAAACGATGCTGCTGCTGGGTACCGGGCACTGCTTTCGCGACCATGTGCTCGAGGTGTGCCCCGAGTACGCACATTTCTCCAGCCACTCCGAAGGCATCCGCAAGAGCTTCGAGGGCTCATCGCTCGAAACCATCAAGTACATGGTCGCCTCCGGCATGGGCCTGACGGTGGTGCCGCAGCTCAGCGTGCCGGCCGAGCCTGACAAGCACGTTGCTTATGTGCCGTTCTCGGACCCGGTACCGACGCGCCGCGTGGTGCTGGTGTGGCGGCGCACCTTCACCCGCTACGAAGCCATCGCGGCGCTGCGCAATGCGATCTATGCCTGCCCGCTGGTCGGGGTGCAGCGCCTGTCGTGATGGCAACGCCGCAAGCGCGGAATGGACCGCGTCGATAGACTCAACACACTGTTTTTCATCCCTACTCACGTCCTTTCCACCCGCAGGAGTTCACGATGGTCAAAAAAGCAAAGCCGAACGTTGTCCCCGCCGCTGAGGCGTCGAAGATCAACATCGGCATCAGCGAGAAGGACCGTTCCGCCATCGCCGGCGGCCTGAGCCACCTGCTGGCCGACACCTACACGCTGTACCTGACGACGCACAACTTTCACTGGAACGTCACCGGGCCGATGTTCAACACGCTGCACTTGATGTTCATGGGGCAGTACACCGAGCTGTGGAACGCGGTCGACCCGATTGCCGAACGCATCCGCTCGCTGGGCCATGCGGCACCGGGCTCGTATGCGCAGTTCGGCGCGCTGGCGTCGATCAAGGACGCCCCGTCCACGCCGCCGAAGGCGCTCGACATGGTGCGCATCCTGGTCGAAGGCCACGAGGCCGTGGCCCGCACCGCGCGCGGCATCTTCCCCCTGGCCGACAAGGCCGCTGACGAACCCACCGCCGACCTGCTGACGCAGCGGCTGACAGTGCACGAGCAGACGGCGTGGATGCTGCGCAGCCTGCTGGAGTCTTGAGCCGGCACGAACCTTTCTGACGAGGTAACCGCATGCGCATCGCGATCATCACCTTCGACGGCTTCAACGAAATCGACGCGTTCGTGCCGCTCGGCCTGCTGAACCGGCTGAGCGCGCGCGGCTGGAAGGCCGAGATCACCGGCCCGACCTCGCACCTGACGTCGATGAACGGCGTCACCTTGCAGGCGCAGCAGCCGCTCGAGTTCGCCAACGAGGCCGACGCGGTGATCTTCGGCAGCGGCATCTACACCCGCGCGATCGCCAAAGACATCGGCAAGCGCGGTGCGCTGCTCGACCGCCTGCAGCTGGACCCGCTGCGTCAGCTGATCGGCGCGCAGTGCTCGGGTACCTTGCTGATGGCGCGCTTGGGTCTGCTGGCCGACCTGCCCGTCTGCACCGACGCGAACACCAAACCCTGGGTGGTCGAGGCGGGCGTGCGCGTCGTTGAAGCGCCGTTCCACGCGCGCGGCCCGCTCGCCACCGCCGGTGGTTGTCTGGCCTCGCAGTACCTGGCGGCGTGGATGATAGCGAAAGGCGAGGGTCTCGATGCGGCCGCGCAGGCGCTGCACTACGCGGCGCCGGTCGGCGACAAAGACGCGTATGTCGAGCGCGTGCTGGCAGTCATCCGCCCCTTCCTGCCCGACGCCCCCGAATGAACGCGCGCGGATAATTGCGGGTTTCCACGAGCCGCGTGCCCACCGGGTGCGCGACGCCCCATGTCCACCGATTCCACACCGTCCGCGCTCGACAAGGAAGTCAAGCGCCGCCGCACTTTCGCGATCATTTCCCACCCCGACGCCGGCAAGACCACGCTGACCGAGAAGCTGCTGCTGTTCTCCGGCGCGATCCAGATTGCAGGCAGCGTGAAGGCGCGCAAGGCCTCGCGGCATGCGACCAGCGACTGGATGGAGATCGAGAAGCAGCGCGGCATTTCGGTCGCATCGAGCGTGATGCAGATGGAATACCGCGACTGCGTGATCAACCTGCTCGACACGCCGGGCCACCAGGATTTTTCCGAAGACACCTACCGCGTGCTGACCGCGGTCGACGCCGCGCTGATGGTGATCGACGCCGCCAATGGCGTCGAGCCGCAGACGCGGCGCCTCTTGCAGGTTTGCCGGGCGCGCAACACGCCCATCCTGACCTTCGTCAACAAGATGGACCGCGAGGTGAAAGACCCGCTGGTGCTGATGGACGAGATCGAGCGCGAGCTCGGCATGGAGGTCGTGCCCTTCACCTGGCCGGTCGGCATGGGCAAGGCCTTCCAAGGCGTGATGGACCTGCGCGAAAAGCAGATGCGTGTGTTCAGCGCCGGTGAGGATCGAAACCATAACAACGACGAGATCCTGGCCGGCCTGGACAACCCGGCCTATGCCGAGCGCTTCGGCATGCAGTACGAGCAGGCGCAAGGCGAGATCGCGCTGCTGACCGATGCCGCGCCGCCGTTCGACCGCGAAGCATTTTTGAAAGGGCAACAGACTCCGATGTTCTTCGGCTCAGCCGTCAACAACTTCGGCGTGCGCGAGGTGCTCGATGCACTGGTCGATCTGGCGCCGCCGCCCGGCGACCGTGCCGCGATCCAGCGGGTGGTGACGCCGGGTGAGCCCAAGTTCAGCGGCGTCGTGTTCAAGATCCAGGCGAACATGGACCCGGCGCATCGCGACCGCATTGCCTTCCTGCGCGTGGCCTCGGGCCACTTCGAGCGCGGCATGCGGCTGAAGGTGGTGCGATCGGGTAAAGAGCTGCGGCCGAACACCGTGGTGTCGTTTCTGTCGCAGCGTCGCGAGCTGCTCGATGAAGCCTATGCCGGCGACATCATCGGCATCCCGAACCATGGCGTGCTGCAGCTGGGCGACACCCTTACGGAAGGCGAGGCGCTGCAGTTCACCGGGCTGCCTTTCTTTGCGCCCGAGATGTTCCGCTCGGTCGAGGTGGCCGACCCGCTGAAGACCAAGCAGCTCAAAGCCGGGCTGACGCAGCTCGGCGAAGAAGGCGCGATCCAGGTGTTCCGCCCGGTGGGTGGCACGGTGCTGCTGCTGGGCGCGGTCGGTCAGCTGCAGTTCGAGGTGGTGGCGCACCGGCTGGAACACGAGTACGGCTGCAAGGCGCGCATCATGCCCAGCCGCTTCCAGGTGGCACGCTGGGTGACCTGCGAGACCGGAGATGGCGCGGCGGCCGACGAGCGCGAGCTCAAGCGCTTCATCGACGGTAACTCACATCGCGTGGCCTACGACGCGGTCGATGCGCCCACCGTGCTGGTCGAGTACGCGCCCGAGCTGCGCGCGATCGAGGCCAACTGGCCGAAGATCAAATTCCATGCGCTGCGCGAGCACGCCGGGCTGGTGTTCCAGAAGCACATCGGCGACTGAGCGGCGGACGCGTCAGGCGGCCAGCGAGATCAGCGTACCGATCCACACCATGACCATCCTGAAGAAGAACTTGCTTGCTGCTGCCTGGCTGACCACGGTGGCCGCCCTGGCGTGCGCGCAGACACCAGACACCGTAGGCGCAGCCCTGGCGGAGGCCCTGTCGAGCCCCTTGCATGTGAGAGCGAAGCATCGCAAGCCCATGCATGTGGAGTCAACCCAGCCGAAGATGAAGAAGCACCACCCGAAGAGGGCCAACGCACCAGCGCCCCCAGCCTCGGCGACAGGGTAATTCGCGCCGGGGGCGGCAGCTGTTGACGGACCGGACTTGATCCTGCAGCCAGCCGGCGCCCGAGGTGGCTCACCTTCGGAGGCCGACAAGCAGGAAGAGAACAAACACAAACCCTCACACGTCAATATTCGCCGCCCTCAACGCATTCGTCTCGATGAACTCACGGCGCGGTTCGACCTCGTCGCCCATCAGCATCGTGAACACGCGGTCGGCTTCGAGGGCATCGTCGATCTGCACACGCAGCAGGCGGCGCACGGTCGGGTCCATCGTGGTCTCCCACAGCTGGCTGGGGTTCATCTCGCCCAGGCCCTTGTAGCGCTGGCGGGCGACAGCGCCCTCGGCCTGCTGGATCAGCCAGGCCATCGCCTGGCGGAAGTCTGCAACC
Organism: Burkholderiales bacterium; assembly: GCA_025352345.1. Lineage (GTDB taxonomy): Bacteria > Pseudomonadota > Gammaproteobacteria > Burkholderiales > Burkholderiaceae_C > PBB1. Next base: position 7,732 of record JANXTP010000102.1, read on the forward strand.
GCCGCCTGCTTTTGGCGCTCACCCTCGCCACGCTTCACGGTGGCGGTACTGCTCACCAGGCCCTTGAAGGTCTTGCCTGCGGTGCTCAGCGCTTCGTAATCGGCGCCGTGCACGAAGTCGGCGGTGATCACGCTGCTTTTCACATTGCCGTGGTGCATGCGGCTGATGCGCAGGATGTGCTTGTCGAGCCGTGTGTCGAACTGCGCGGTCACGTCAGCGTCGTGCAGCGCGGCTTTCAGATCGGTGGCTGATCGCTCGGCCGCTTCCAGCGTGTCCAGGTCCAGATGCAGCCCGTTGGCCATCGCGCGCAGGGCCTCGATGTCCATCCAGGCGCTCAGCCGATCGACCACGTTGTTGGCCAGCACGTACCGGCGCGCCAGCGTTTCCAACGTTTCGCCTTGCAGCACGGCCGAGCCTTCGATGCCGGTGTCGAGCTGCGCGTCTTTCAGCGCGACCTTCAGCAGGTAGGCGTCGAGCTCGGTGCCGTCTTTCAGGTACTGCTCGTCTTTGCCGAGCTTCACCTTGTAGAGCGGCGGCTGCGCGATGTAGATGTGGCCACGCTCGACCAGTTCGGGCATCTGCCGGAACAGGAAAGTCAGCAGCAGCGTGCGGATGTGTGCGCCGTCCACGTCGGCGTCGGTCATGATGATGATGCGGTGGTAGCGCAGCTTGTCGGGGTTGAAGTCGTCGCCGCCCATGCCTTTGCCGATGCCGGTGCCGAGTGCGGTGATCAGCGTCAGGATTTCATTGCTCGTGAGCAGCTTTTCGTAGCGCGCTTTTTCGACATTCAGAATCTTGCCACGCAACGGAAGAATCGCCTGGAATTTTCGGTCTCGGCCCTGCTTGGCCGAGCCGCCGGCGGAGTCACCTTCCACGATGTAGATCTCGCACAGCGCGGGGTCTTTTTCCTGGCAGTCGGCCAGCTTGCCGGGCAGGCCCATGCCGTCGAGCACGCCCTTGCGGCGCGTCATCTCGCGAGCCTTGCGCGCGGCCTCACGGGCGCGGGCGGCATCAACGATCTTGCCGCAGATGATCTTGGCGTCGATCGGGTTCTCAAGCAGGTAGTCGGTGAGGGCCTTGCTGACCACGTCTTCGACCGGCCCGCGCACTTCGCTGCTGACGAGCTTGTCCTTCGTCTGGCTCGAGAATTTGGGCTCCGGCACCTTCACGATCAACAAGTACATCGACGACAACGAATTCGCCAAAAAGGCCAAGGTCGAGGTCACCGGCGACGACATGCGTGAAGGCCTGTGCTGCGTGTTGAGCGTGAAGGTGCCGGAGCC
>JANXTP010000152.1 GCA_025352345.1 Burkholderiales bacterium
GCCGAGATGCCGCAGGTGTCGGCCGACTTCAAGACCTACACGCTGAAGATCCGGCCCGGCATCTACTTCGCCGATGACCCGGCGTTCAAGGGGAAGAAGCGCGAGCTGGTGGCCGCCGATTACGTTTACTCGCTCAAACGCATCTTCGACCCGCGCTGGAAGAGCCCGAGCTACCCGGGCCTGGCCGATGAACAGGTGCTGGGCCTGGACGCGCTGCGCACCAAAGCCGTCAAGGACCGCACGCCGTTCGACTACGACACCGAGATCGAAGGCCTGCGCACCCTCGACCGCTACACCTTGCGCATCACGCTGGGCAAGCCCAGCCCGCGCTTCATCAACAACTTCACCAGCGCCGGCGCGCTGGCGCGCGAGGTGGTCGAGGCCTATGGCGACAAGATCATGGAGCACCCGGTGGGCACGGGGCCGTATGTGCTCAGCGAATGGCAGCGCTCGTCGCGGATGGTGCTGACGCGCAACCCGAATTTCCGCGAGCAGGTCTACCAGGCCACCCCACCGGCCGACGACCCGGTGGCTCAGGCGATCTACCAGAAGCTCAATGGCCGGCGCCTGCCGATGATCGACCGCGTCGAGGTGTCGATAGTGCAGGAATCGCAGCCGCGCTGGCTGGCCTTCTTGAACGCCGAGCACGACATGATCGAGCGCCTGCCGGCCGAGTTCGCCAACATCGCGATCCCGAACAACCGCATCGCACCGAACCTCGCGGCGCGCGGCATCCAGATGGTGCGCACGCCGGGCTCGGACATCGCGTTCACCTACTTCAACATGCAGGACCCGCTGGTCGGCGGGTACACACCGGAGAAGGTCGCGCTGCGCCGGGCGATCGCGCTGGCTTACGACACCGCCACCGAAATCCGCATGGTGCGCCGCAACCAGGCGGTGCCGGCCGAGAGCACGCTGCCGCCGATGACCTTCGGCTTCGATCCGCACTGGAAGTCGGAGATGAGCCTGTACGACCCAGCGCGCGCGGAGGCGCTGCTCGACCTGTACGGCTATGTCGACCGTGACGGCGATGGCTGGCGCGACCAGCCCGACGGCCGGCCGCTGAAGCTGACCTACAGCACCTCGCCCGACCAGACCTCGCGGCAGATCAACGAGCTGTGGAAGAAGTACATGGACGCGATCCACATCAAGGTCGAGTTCAAGATCGGCCAGTGGCCCGAGCAGTTGAAGGCCGCACGCGCCGGCAAGATCATGATGTGGGGGCTGGGCCAGAGCGCCGGCTCACCCGATGCCGACGGCTTCCTCGCGCTGGCCTACGGGCCGCAGAAGGGCGAGGGCAACCTCGCCTTCTTCGACCTGCCGGCCTTCAACAAGCTCTACGACGCGCAGACCGTGCTCGGCGACACGCCCGAGCGCCTCGCGCTGATGCAGGACGCCAGCAAGCTGCTGGTCGCCTACATGCCGATGAAGGTGCACGCCCACCGCATCGCCACCGACCTGATGTTTCCGTGGGTGATCGGCTACCAGCGCCACCCGTTCATGCGCGAGTTCTGGCGCTACATCGACATCGACATCGACATCGACATCGACATCGACATCGACATCGACATCGACACTGAACGGGCTGCCGCGAAAAAGTGAGCGATCGTGGGTGGTGGCGTGGGCGCTTCAGCCCTGCACCAGCCGCTTGTTCTTCGCGATCGACATCAAGATGCCCAGGCCCAGCCCCAAGATCACCATCGCGGTGCCGCCGTAGCTGACGAAGGGCAGCGGCACACCGACCACCGGCAGGATGCCACTGACCATGCCCATGTTGACGAAGGCGTAGGTGAAGAAGCTCATCGTGATGGCACCGGCCAGCAGCCGGGTGAAGGCGTTGGGCGCGTCAGACGCGATCATCAAGCCGCGCACGATCAGGCACAAAAAGCCGACCATCAGGCCGACGCAGCCGATCAGGCCGAACTCCTCCGAATACGCGGCGAAGATGAAGTCAGTGGTGCGCTCGGGGATGAATTCCAGGTGCGTCTGCGTGCCCTTCATGAAGCCCTTGCCGGTGACGCCGCCGGAGCCGATCGCGATCATTCCCTGGATGATGTGGAAACCCTTGCCCAGGGGGTCGGTGGTCGGGTCGAGCAGCGTGCAGACGCGGTTCTTCTGGTAGTCGCGCATCATCGGCCACTTCACATCGGGCTCGCAGATCGCATCGCCTGACAGCACCAGCGCGGTAATGGCCACCGCGGCCACCACCACCACCGGAATGATCAGCTTCCACGACAGGCCGGCGAAGAAGATCACGAACAGTCCTGCGGCCAGCACCAGGATTGCGGTACCCAGGTCAGGCTGCTTGACGATCAAGCCGACCGGCACCGCCAGGATCAGCAGCGCGACCACGAAATCGAGCGCACGCACCTGGCCTTCGCGGCGCTGGAACCACCAGGCCAGCATCAGCGGCATCGCGATCTTCAGGATCTCGCTGGGCTGGATCACGATGCCCACATCCAGCCAGCGGGTGGCGCCCTTCTTGGTGACGCCGACCAGCGCGGTGGCCACCAGCAGCGTCACGCCCACCGCGTACAGCGGCACAGCCAGCGCCATCAGCCGCTGCGGCGGCACCTGGGCGACGACGAACAGGATGCCGGCCGCCAGCACCATGTTGCGCGCGTGATCGACGAAGCGCGTGCCGTGGTCGAAGCCGGCGGAATACATCGTCGTCAGCCCGATCGCTGACAGCACCAGCACCACCAGCAGCAACGGTCCGTCGAAGCCACGGAACAGCGGCAGCACACGCTGCAGCAACGACGGCTTTTCGAACGACCGTCTCATCGCTTGCTGGCCGGGTGACCCGAGGCGTCGGCTGCGACCGCGGTGGAGATCACGGCACCGGATTCGCCCACTGCGGCAGGCGCAGACGCCGCAGCGGCCGCGCCGGAAGCGGCAGAAGCGGGCGCTGCCGCCATCGCCGGCAGGTTCGGGTTACCGGGCAGCACCAGGTCCTGGAGGTGTCGCGGCGTGCCGATCGGTGCCGCCGACGTGCCGGCCTGGGTGGCCACGATGTCCTCTTCGCTGGGCACCTGGCCCAGCAGCATGTAGTCGAACACCCGGCGTGCGATTGGCGCCGCGGCACCGGCGCCCCAGCCGGCGTTCTCGACGATCACCGCGACCGCGATCTGCGGGTTATCCAGCGGCGCGAAGGCGATGTACAGCGCGTGATCGCGCAGGTGCTCCTCGACCCGGTTCGCGCTGTACTTCTCGTTCTGCTTCAGGCCCACCGCCTGCGCAGTGCCGGTCTTGCCGCCGCTCAGATAGCCGGCACCGGCGAACACCCGCGCCGAGGTGCCGGAGATCGTCACGCCGTTCATCGCCTGGCGGATCACCTCGACCTGCTCCGGTTTCAGGTCGATCGGTGCAATCGCCTGGGCTGAAATCTGCCGCTTGGCGCCACTCAGCACGTCGTCGATATGGCGCACCAGCCGCGGCTCGTAGCGCTGCCCCCCGGAAGACAGCGCGGCCACTGCGGTGGCCATCTGCAGCATCGTGAAGCTGTTGTAGCCCTGCCCGATGCCCAGCGAAATCGTCTCGCCGGCGTACCACTTCTGCTGGTCGGCCCGCTTGTAGGCACGCCGCTTCCACTCGGTCGACGGCAGCAGGCCGGTGACCTCACCCTGGACATCGATGCCGGTCTTGCGGCCGAAGCCGAACGGCGACAGCTGGTCGTGGATCAGGTCCACGCCCATCTCGTTGGCCAGTGTGTAGAAGTAGACGTTGCTCGATTCGACGATGGCCCTGCGCATGTCCATGACGCCGCCGCGCTCGTTCTCCGGGCTGCCGTAGCGGTGGCCGCCGAACATGAAGAAACCGGGGTCGTTGATCAGCGTGCTGGGCGAGCGCTTGTTCGCGTTCAGCGCCGCCATCGCCATGAAGGGCTTGAAGGTCGAGCCCGGCGGGTAGGTGCCGCGCAGCGCGCGGTTCAGCAGAGGCTTGTCCAGCGACTCGTTGAGTTCCTTCCAGCTCTCGCTGTCGATGCCGTCGACGAACAGGTTGGGGTCGAAGGTGGGCTTGCTGACGAAGGCCAGCACCTCGCCGCTGCGTGGATCGATCGCGACCAGCGCGCCTCGCCGGTCACCATACAGCGTTTCGACCAGCGCCTGCAGCCGGATGTCGATCGACAGCACCACGGTGTTGCCCGGCGTCGCCGGGTTGCTGTGCAGGCGCCGCACCGCGCGGCCCGAGGCGCTGGTCTCGACCTCCTCGAAGCCGGTCGTGCCATGCAGATCGGCCTCGTAACTCTGCTCGATGCCGAGCTTGCCGATGTACTCGGTGCCACGGTAGTTGGGCGCGTCCTCGGCGTCGTCGATGACTTCCTTTTCGGCCTGGTTGATGCGCCCGATGTAGCCCAGCAAATGGCTGCCCACCTCGCCCAAAGGGTAGTTGCGAAACAGCCGCGCCTTCACCTCGACGCCGGGAAAACGGTAACGCTGGGCGGTGAAGCGGGCGACCTCCTCATCGGTCAGCTTGGTGCGGATCGGCAGCGACTCGAAGTTCTTGCTCTCGTCCATCAGCCGCTTGAATCGCTTGCGGTCCCGCGGCAGGATGTCGATCACCTCGGCGAGCTGGTTGATCGTGGCGTCGAGGTCGTCGATGCGCGCCGGCATCAATTCCAGCGTGTAGGCCGAGTAGTTGTTGGCCAGCACGACACCGTTGCGGTCGACGATCAGCCCGCGATTCGGCACGATCGGCACCACCGAGATGCGGTTGTTCTCGGCCCGCACGCTCAGCTCTTCGTGCTTGGCCACCTGCAGATGCGTCAGCCGAAAAGCCAGCAGGCCGAAGCACAGCAGCACGAAGGCCGCGGCCGCAACCAGCCGCGTGTGAAAACGGCGCAGCTCCTGCTCGACGTTCTTGATTTCAGTCACAGTGGACGATTCTGGTCGCGGTCGGGAGCGCGGCGCTGCGGGGCCAGCAGCAGCCAGGTCGCGAGCGGCCACAGCAAGGCCTCGAACACCGGTGCCAGCAAGGCCTGCCAGCCCGGCAGCATGCCGCCGGCGATCATCCGCACGGCGAACGACACGAGGTGAGCGGCGACAAACAGCGGCAGGATCTGCAGCGCCTGCGATGGCAGGTCGAACCACAGCAAGCGGCGGTGAATGGTCGTTGCCGCGTAGGCCAGCAGCGTGTAGGCCAGCGCATGCTGGCCGAGCAGCGCGCCGTCGTGCACATCCATCAGCAGGCCGAACATGAAGGCCACGCCGACACCGACGCGGCGCGTCTGGTGCACGTTCCAGAACACCAGCACCAGCGCCAGCGCGTCGGGTGCCGCCGGATGACGGCCCAGCGGCACCAGGTTGATCGCCAGCGCACCCAGCAGCGTGAACCACAGGAACAGCGGGTTGACCGGCAGCAGCAGCTGATCGGTGCGGCGCGGCAGGATCATCGGCGTGCCGCTTTCCTGGAGTGACTGCCCGAGGCGGCCGATGCGGCGGCAGACGCCGAGGTTGCGGCTTCTGCTGCAGGCTCCGGGCGCGGCGGCAGCTGCAAGCCGATCGGCTCCAACAGCAACACATGGCGCACCCCGTCGGGCAGCGCCGCTGGCGCCAGCAGGATCTTGGCGAAGCCGGAATCGACCTTGCGATCGATGGCCACCACGGTGGCCACCGGCAGGCCCGGCGGGTAGACGCCATCGACGCCGGAGGTCTGCAGCAGATCGCCGACCTGTACATCGGCATTGCCCGCCATGAAGCGCAGTTCGAGGGCGTCGCCGGTGGTCGAGCCATAGGCCGCACTACGCGCCTGGGTGCGGCTGTTCAGCACCGGCACGGCCGCGTCCTTGTCGGTCAGCAAGGTCACCTCCGACGACAGCGGATAGACCCGCGTCACCTGGCCGATCACCCCCGCTTCGCTGATCACTGGCGAGCCCGCCACGATGCCTTGCGCCAGCCCGCGGTCGACCACCACCTTGCGCGAGTAGGGGTCGGTCGATTCATACAGCACCTCGGCCGCCTGCGAGTGCACCGCCAGACCGGCCCGCAATTCAAGCAGCGCTCGCAGCCGTGTGTTCTCGGCCTGCAGCTGATCGACCCGGTTGACGCGCAGCGCCTGGTCGGCCAGCGCGCGGCGGGTGACCGATTCATTGGCGATGGCGGCTTCAAGTCCTGCCGCGTACTCGACGGCCGACTCACTCAGTTCGACCGGCGCCAGCAGGGTGCGCTGCACCGGATGCAGCGCGGTGGCCAGCAGTGCACGCAGCGGCTGGGTCAGCTTGAAGCGCACGTCGGCCACC
>JANXTP010000154.1 GCA_025352345.1 Burkholderiales bacterium
AGCCGTTGTCACCGATCCGGTCACCTACGACAGCGTCGTCAGGCCACTACCCAGGCCGGCGTCGCAGGGGTAGGAAGCTGGATGAATATCCAGTATTCTGGCTCTGCTGGAGCTAAAAGGATACCCCTTTGTTTTATACAGTTTATGACACGCACACCTTGTTCCGGAGCTTCAGACCTGATCCTGCAAACATCCCGCTTCACGGCAATCCCGATGCGCACCTCCGCAGCACAAGCCTTGTTGTTCGACGTCGGTGGCGTCGTGGTCGACATCGACTTCAACCGCGCACTGCGCGCCTGGTCGGCCCACTCGCGGCTGTCGCCGGATGAACTGAAAAAGCGGTTTCAGTTCGATACCGCTTACGAGCGGCATGAACGCGGTGAGATCGAGGCGAACGACTACTTCGACCACCTGGCATCAACGCTTCAGCTGATGGTCACACGCGAGGAGATCGCCAGCGGTTGGAACGCGATCTTCGTCGGGGAGATCACGGCCACCCGCCGGCTGATCGAGGCCGCCCGAACAAGGCTGCCCTGCTACGCCTTCACGAACACGAACGCGTCGCACCTGGCCTGTTGGACACGGCTGTTCCCCGGGGTGGTGGCCGCGTTCGACGAAATATTTGCATCGCACCAGATCGGTCTGCGCAAACCCGAGCACGCGGCGTTCGAGCACATCTGCCTTGCCACCGGTATCGCGGCTGAAAATTTCGTCTTCTTCGACGACCTGCCCGAGAACGTTCAGGCCGCCTCGCGAGCCGGGCTTCAAGCGGTACTGGTCCGCTCGCCCGGCGATGTGGCTCATGCGCTGCGAGGCCTGGGCTGAGGGCTCAGCGGCGCATAGCGGCGCTGAGCCCTCTCTCGCATACGCCATCAGGCGTATTCCGCCGGCCCGGTCGCCTGCGTAACCTGCAACGCACGCCAAACGGCTTCCGATGCCGATTGCCGGTCGACCGAACAACCCTCAGGAGCCCACCCCACATGAACACAACTCGCCGCCAACTCGGCATGTCTCTCACTGCCGTTGCCCTGGGCGTGGCCGCCCTCGGCTTCACCTCCGTTGCCAGCGCGGCCGACACCATCAAGATCGGCGTGCTGCACTCGCTGTCGGGCACGATGGCGATCTCCGAGTCGGTGCTGAAAGACACCGTGCTGATGACGATCGCCGAGATCAACGCCAAAGGTGGCCTGCTCGGCAAGCAGCTCGAGCCGGTCGTCGTCGACCCGGCCTCGAACTGGCCGCTGTTCGCCGAGAAAGCCAAGCAGCTGATCAGCCAGGACAAGGTCGTCGTGACCTTCGGCTGCTGGACCAGCGTGAGCCGCAAGTCGGTGCTGCCGGTCTACGAAGAGCTCAACAGCCTGCTGTTCTACCCCGTGCAGTACGAAGGTGAAGAACTGAGCAAGAACGTGTTCTACACCGGCGCCGCGCCGAACCAGCAAGCGATCCCCGCGGTCGAGTACCTGATGAGCAAGGCTGGCGGCGGCGCCAAGCGCTGGGTGCTGCTGGGCACCGACTACGTGTACCCGCGCACCACCAACAAGATCCTGCGCGCCTTCCTGCACAGCAAGGGCGTGAAGGACGAGGACATCGACGAGAAGTACACCCCGTTCGGCCACAGCGACTACCAGACCATCGTCGCCGACATCAAGAAGTTCGCGGCCGGCGGCAAGACTGCGGTGGTCTCGACCATCAACGGCGATTCGAACGTGCCGTTCTACAAGGAACTCGGCAACGCCGGCCTGTAGGCCAAGGACGTGCCGGTCGTCGCCTTCTCGGTGGGTGAAGAAGAGCTGCGCGGCGTGGATGCCAAGCCGCTGGTCGGCCACCTGGCCGCATGGAACTACTTCATGTCGATCAAGAGCCCGGCCAACACCGCCTTCATCAAGCAATGGGGCGACTACGCCAAGGCCAACAACGTCGCCGGCCACAAGGACAAGCCGCTGACCAACGACCCGATGGAAGCCACCTACATCGGCATCCACATGTGGGCGCAGGCGGTCAAGAAGGCCGGCAGCACAGACACCGACAAGGTGGTCGCGGCGATGGCCGGCCAGACCTTCACCGCCCCGAGCGGCATCACTTCGATGATGGACCCGAAAAACCACCACCTGCACAAGTCGGTGTTCATCGGCGAGGTCAAGGCCGATGGCCAGTTCAACGTGGTGTGGAAGACATCGGGCCCGGTCAAGGCTCAGCCTTGGAGCCCGTACATCCCCGAGAACAAGGGCAAGAAAGACGAACCCGACCTGTCGGCGAAGAAGTAACCGGCAGCCTCTGTGCCGCGTAGGCGGTGCAGAGGTCCGTCGGGGCGCGCACGGCGGGCGGCGCGCGCCCTCCACTGCTCACGGCTTTCCTTGACCCGTCGAACCATGTCCGTACCGTCGCTCCTGAAGTCGCTGGTGTTGCTGATGGCCGTGGCGCTGTGGGCAACGCCTGCATTCGCGTTGACACCTGCGCAGGTGCGCGCGATCGTGGTGGGTGAGAACGAGTCGCGCATCTCCGCCCTGAACGCCGTGCTCGAAGGCGCCGATGAGAAAACCGTGGCGCTGCTCCAGGCGCTGTCAGACGACGCGGTCAAGTTCACCGACGACGCGGTGTTCGTGATGAAAGACGGCAAGGGGTTCGACCCCGTCGCCGCCGCCGAGATCCCGGTGCCCGAGGCGGCCGAGGACGTGATCAACAACAACGAGATGCGCGGCGTGTTCGATGCCGCGCTCGCTTCCATCAAGCTCTTCTCGACCGACGTGCAGGTGCGTGCCGACGCGGTGAAGACGCTGCAAGGCGAGCCCGACGACTCGAAGTTGCCGCTGATCGAGAAAGCATATGCGGCTGAGACCGTGCCCGCCATCAAGGAGGCACTTGCGGCGCTGCGCGCCGCCCTGCTGCTGGGCAGCACCGACAAGGCCCGCCGCCTCGATGCGGCCACCTCGCTCGGCGACAGCGGCACACCGGTGACCAAAACCTTGCTGCTCGACCGCCAGAAGGTCGAGACCGACCCCGAGGTGCGCGCCGCGATCGGCATTGCGCTCGGCAAGATCGAGGCGCGACTTGCCTGGGGCGAGCGGCTGGGCGTGATCTTCACTGGCGCCAGCCTCGGCTCGATCCTGCTGCTGGTGGCGCTGGGCCTGGCCATCACCTACGGCCTGATGGGCGTGATCAACATGGCGCACGGCGAGCTCATGATGATCGGCACCTACGCGACCAATGTGGTGCAGAACCTGTTCCGGGCTTACCTGCCCGACGCCTTCGACTACTACGTGTTGCTGGCGATCCCGGCGTCGTTCCTGGCCGCGGCGCTGGTCGGTGCGGTGCTCGAGCGCAGCGTGATCCGCTGGCTGTACGGCCGCCCGCTGGAAACGCTGCTCGCGACCTGGGGCATCAGCCTGATCCTGCAACAAGGCGTGCGCACGATCTTCGGCGCGCAGAACGTCCCGGTTGAAAACCCAGCCTGGCTGTCCGGCGGGGTGGCGGCGATGAGCAACCTGACGCTGCCCTACAACCGCATCGCGATCATCGCGTTCTCGCTGCTCGTGCTGGCCGGCGTCTCGGCACTGATCGCGCGCACGCAGCTCGGCCTGTTCGTGCGCGGCGTGACGCAGAACCGCAAGATGGCCGCCTGCATGGGCGTCAACACCGCGCGCATCGACACCTATGCGTTTGCGCTCGGCTCGGGCATCGCCGGCTTGGCGGGCTGCGCGTTGTCGCAGGTCGGCAATGTCGGCCCCGACCTGGGCCAGAGCTACATCGTCGACTCGTTCATGGTCGTGGTGCTCGGTGGTGTGGGGCAGCTCGCCGGCACGGTCTACGCCGCACTCGGCCTGGGCATCCTGAACAAGCTGCTCGAAGGCTGGCAGGGCGCGGTGCTGGCCAAGATCATGGTGCTCGTCTTCATCGTCATCTTCATCCAGAAGCGGCCGCAGGGCATCTTCGCGATGAAGGGCCGGAGCGCCGAAGCATGAGCGCCGTGATGCCCACCGTCGCGCCGGTCGCGGTACCGTACAGGGGCCTGCTGACCGGCAAGAGCTGGTCGGCGGTGTTCGGCGCAACCGTCATCGTGTCGGTGCTGGTGCCGGTGCTGAACCTGCTGGTGCCGGCCGGCAGCGCGTTCCACCTGTCCGATTACGCGGTGCAGCTGATCGGCAAGATCATGTGCTACGCCATCTGCGCACTGGCGATGGACCTGATCTGGGGCTACACCGGCATCCTGTCGCTTGGCCACGGCGTCTTCTTCGCATTGGGCGGCTATGCGATGGGCATGTACCTGATGCGCCAGATCGGCAGCGACGGACAGTACCGCCTCCCGATGCCCGACTTCATGGTGTTCCTGAACTGGAAGGAGTTCCCGTGGGCCTGGGGTGTCAGCGATTCGTTCGTCGCGCAGATGCTGCTCGTGGTGCTGGTGCCCGGCCTGCTCGCGCTCGTGTTCGGCTTTTTCGCCTTCCGCTCGCGCATCAAGGGCGTGTACTTCTCGATCATCACGCAGGCCATGACCTTCGCGACGATGCTGCTGTTCTTCCGCAACGAGACGGGCTTCGGTGGCAACAACGGTTTCACCGATTTCAAGCGCATCCTGGAGCATCCGATCGCCACACCGTCGATGCGCATGACGCTGTTCGTGATCACCGGCTGCACACTGATCGGCTTCTTCCTGCTCGCTCGCTGGCTCGTGGGCAGCAAGTTCGGCCGCGTGTTGCAGGCGATCCGCGACGCCGAAACGCGGGTCATGTTCACCGGCTACGACCCACTGAAATACAAGCTGACGATCTGGGTCATCTCGGCGGTGATGTGCGGCATCGCCGGGGCGCTGTACGTGCCGCAGGTCGGCATCATCAACCCGGGCGAAATGTCGCCGGCAGCCAGTATCGAGATCGCGATCTGGGCGGCGGTCGGCGGGCGCGGCACGCTGATCGGGCCGATCGTCGGTGCCTTCTTCGTCAACGGTGCGAAGAGCTGGTTCACGCAGGCCTTCCCCGAGTTCTGGCTGTATTTCTTGGGCGCGCTGTTCATCGCTGTGACGCTGTTCCTGCCGAACGGCATCGTCGGCCTGTTGCGCCGCAAGAAGGAAGGCAGCTGATGACCCCCGATCTGATGAAGGCCGGGGCCGAGGCGCGCCGGGCGCGTGACAGCCAGCTCGCCGCGATGGGTGGCTCCGGCGGCCGTGAAGCCAGCTACGGCCGCGTGCTCGAACCCGGTGTGCTCGATGTGACGCACGGGGCCGTGCTGTACCTCGACGACATCACCGTCAGCTTCGACGGTTTCAAGGCGCTGAATGCCTTGAGTCTGAGCATCAGCGCCGGTGAGCTGCGCTGCATCATCGGCCCGAACGGCGCCGGCAAGACCACGATGATGGACGTGATCACCGGCAAGACGCGGCCCGATCTGGGCCACGCCTACTTCGGCTCGACGATCGACCTGCTGCGCCTACGCGAGAACGAGATCGCCTCTATCGGCATTGGCCGCAAGTTCCAGAAACCCACGGTGTTCGAGCAGCTGAGCGTGTTCGAGAACCTGGAACTTGCGCTGCGTGCCGACCGCGGCGTGCGCGCGTCGATGTTCTTTCGCCTCAGCGGCGAACAACTCGATCGCATCGGCGAGATGCTGAAACTGATCCACCTGAAGGACAGTGCACAACGCAACGCCGGGCTGCTGAGCCACGGCCAGAAGCAGTGGCTGGAGATCGGCATGCTGCTGATGCAGGACCCGAAGCTGCTGCTACTCGACGAACCCGTCGCCGGCATGACCGACGAAGAGACCGAGCGCACCGCCGAGCTGTTCCTGTCGCTGGAAGGCAGCCATTCGCTGGTCGTCGTCGAGCACGACATGAAGTTCATCGGCGAGCTGACGCAAAACGGCAAGAACGGCAAGAAGGTGACCGTGCTGCACGAGGGCAGCGTGCTGGCCGAGGGTCTGCTGAGCGAGGTGCAGGCCAATCAGAAAGTCGTGGAGGTTTACCTTGGCCGTTGAGTTGACGCATCCCCAGGTGCACGGGCCGAGGGTGCCGGGCGACCGGCTCCGCTCATGTCCCCCGGGCCGAAAAGCCGGCCCTCCGCCTTTACTTCGCTGCGCCGCTCACCCGACACCCTCGGCAACCACCGTCGCAGGACTTTCGTCGAACATCCCTCCTCTGTGTAGATCGGGGCGACTGAGATGCTGACGGTCGAGGGTGTCAACCAGTATTACGGCGGCTCGCACATCCTGCGCAATGTCGGGTTCGAGGCCCGGGCCGGCGAGGTCACGGTGATCCTCGGCCGCAACGGCGTCGGCAAGACCACGCTGCTGAAAAGTTTGATGGGCGTGGTGCCGGTGAAGACTGGCAGCATCACGCTCAATGGCACCGCGATCACCCGCGACACGCCTTACGAGCGGGTGCGCAAGGGTGTGGGCTATGTGCCGCAGGGCCGCGAGATCTTCGGGCGGTTGACAGTCGAGGAAAACCTGCGCATGGGCCTGGCCTACAAGAGCGGCAGCACGCCGATCCCGCCGCAGCTTTTCGAGCTGTTCCCGGTGTTGAAGCAGATGATCAACCGGCGCGGCGGCGACTTGTCAGGCGGCCAGCAACAGCAGTTGGCGATCGCGCGGGCGCTGGCGGCCGGCCCCAAGCTGCTGATCCTCGACGAGCCGACCGAAGGCATCCAGCCCAGCGTCATCAAGGACATCGGCCGGGTGATCCGCATGCTGGCCGATCGCGGCATGAACCCCGGTCAGCAAATGGCGATCGTGCTGGTCGAGCAGTTCTACGACTTCGCTGCCGAACTGGCCGACCAGTACCTGGTGATGGAGCGCGGCGAGATCATCCAACGCGGACGCGGCAAGGACATGGAAGCCGAGGGCGTCCGGGCGAAGATGTCGATCTGATGCCGAACACACCGATGGGTACTCCCTACGATGCACTTGCACCAAGCGTACTGCTCGCTCGCAAACTTCGGGGGGGCTTGTTCGACTTGTTCATGACTCCATCCTCTCAAAGACTGGAGCCTCCTCAAACACCGGGGCGGTTCACTCTGTATGGATGTCGGTCATAGTGTTGAGCGATCTGGCTCCTGGTTTATGCAGCACGCAGTGCCGCTTTCACCGCACTAGGTTCGCCACACGCGGGGCGCGACAGCGCCCAAGCCCCACGCCACCTCACGCCAACGGGCCCAGACCGCACTGAGCAACTGCATCGCCGGTTCGACCCGAGGGGCCAGCAGCCGCAGCACGACGACCTCGGCATGCGGTGAGCTGCATCCGGCGGTTCCCGCCAGCGCGTGGTTCGATGCCGACTCGCGGGCGGCGTCGAGCAGGCACTCGCGGCGATCGGAGGGCATCGGCATGCCGGTGGCGAACCACATGGTTGCCAGCACCCGATGGCCAGCAAACCCGAGCGGTGAATCGAGCAGGCGGTGGTCGTCGCCGCGGATCCTGGCGCGCTCGAGCCACACGCCGGGCAGTTCGATGCGCTGCGCGTAATGGCCCGCCTCGAAGGCCTCGCCGCTGGCCGGCAGGCCGAGGGCCACGACGTCCCAGCCCATCATCTCGCCACCCGGTGCGATCTCGAAACGCAGCTGGTTTTCGGCCAGCGCTGCGCTGTGGCAGATGGTTTCCAGCGGCAGCCATTCCAGGCGCGCGCCGCCGTCGATGCGGGCGGTAACCGACTGACGCGCCGCTTCGCCGGCACTGCGGTAGAAGCGCGTTGCGCCGGGCGTCGTGATCAACGCGTGCGAGCCGGCCTGCAGGTTCGCCTCGACGTGCAGCACATCGCCACCGACGATGCCACCGGGCGGGTGCACCAGCACGTGGTGGCAAATGCCATGGCCCTCGGGATACAGGCTTTGCAACACGCGCAGCGGGCCGCTGTGGCGGTCGTGTGCCTGCGTGCGGTCGCCGTCGCGGCGGTAGTTCAGTTCGAGCCGGCCCGGCCATCCCATGGGGTGCAGCGCCCTCAGCCTGTCTTCACGCCGAGCTTGAACGCGATCATCGCGCGCAGCTTGTTCGGCAGCACCGGCTTGATCAGCAGGTGAAAGTTCTTTTGCTGCGCTTCAAGGTCCAGTGAGGACATCGTGCTGCCGGTGATGACGATGGCCGGCAGCGCCTCGCGGAAACGCTCACGCAGCAGCGCCAGCGCATCGACGCCCGTCACGCCCTGCTCCAGCCGGTAGTCGACGATCAGCAGATCGGGGCGGGGCATCGAGCCGTGGGCGGTTTGAGCCCAGGCTCGGCACGCGGCCACGCTGTCGAAAGCGAGGATGCTCGCGCCCCAGCCGTGCAGCAGCGCTTCAAGCCCGCTCAACACCGCGGGCTCGTCTTCGACGACGACGATGGTGCGGCCTTCCAGCGTCAGGCTCAGCAGCCCCTTGCCCGACAGCATCGGCTGCGTCCGTGGCACCCACTTGCCGAGCGGCAGCTCCAAGCTGAAGACGGTGCCCCTGCCGAGCTGCGAGCGCAGCTCGACCGGTGCATCCATCAGGTCGGCCAGCCGCTTGACGATGGCCAGACCCAGCCCCAGTCCCTTGCGCTGGTGGGGTTCGGTGCGTGGCCCGTGCGGCACCTGGTAGAACTCCTCGAAGACGCGCGCCTGCTGGTCTTCTGCGATGCCGGGGCCGGTGTCCCAGACCTGCAACGACAGCCGGTCGCCACGACAGCGGCAGCCGACCAGCACGGTGCCGTCGGTGGTGTAGCGGATGGCGTTCGAGACCAGGTTGCGCAGGATGCGCTCGACCAGCAGCGGGTCGGCATGCACCACATGCCGGGCACCACGAAAGCGCAATGACAGGCCTTTCTCAAATGCCGCCGGCTCGAAATGCAGCCGCAGCTTGCGGTACAGGTCCGCCAGCGGGAAGTGCTGCGGGTGCACCTCGATGCCGCCGCTGTCGATGCGGGTGATGTCGAGCAGCTCGGAGAACAGGCCTTCCAGCGCATCGACCGATTCGTTGATGCTGTTGACCAGATGCGCCACCTCGACATCGTGGTTCTTCTGGCGCAGCGCTTCTGCGAACAGCCCCATCGCGTGCAGCGGCTGCCGCAGGTCGTGGCTGGCGGCGGTGAAGAACTGCGTTTTTGCGCGGTTGGCCACTTCAGCCTCTTGCCGCGCCGCATCGGCGGCGAGCTTCTCGATGCGCAGCTGCGCCAGCAGGTGATCGGCCTGCAGCTTCAACTCCAGCGCGCGCTGCAGCGCCTGGCGGTAGGTACGCGCCAGCAGTGTGCTCAGCGAAAAGATCAGCAGCAGGATGCCCGCCAGCCGGTAGCTGTCAGCAGAGCCGTCGGTGACCACGCGCGCAGCCATTGGCACGAAGCACAGCGCCGAGAACAGCAGGAACATCCGCGGCTGCGTGGCCAGCACCGGAACGACAGCAATGCAGAAGGTGTAGACGGTGATGATCAGTGCGATCTGCTGCACGTGACCGCCGCGCAGATAGAACAACCAGGCGGTGGCACCCCACAGCGCCCCCGAGGTCAGCGTGCCGAGGTTCCACCACAGCCGCCAGCGCTGCCAGTCGAGCACTGTGAGCGGCAGGGCCAGCTTGAAGCGCCGCAACAGCCACAGCCGCGCGAGCCACATCACCGCGAAGGCCGACAGCCACAGCAGCATCACCGATGCGGGCGTGCTCGCCCAGAAGATCATCACGATGACGCTGATGCCGGCCAGGTTACCGGCCAGCTGCGCCGGCATGTAATCGAAGGCGCTGCGCACCTCCTCGGGCAGCGACGACGCCGACAACTCGCTGAACGAGGCTGCCGGCGCGTCGGTCATGGGCTGTTCTTTCTCCAGCCGTGCAAGCCGCCTTGCTGACGCGACATCTGGCCCACTGCCAGCACCGCCTGCGTGCGCGAGCTGACGTTCAAGGTGCGCAGCACGGCCGCGACGTGGTCTTTGACCGTCTCGACCGACAGGTTCAGGTCGCGCGCGATCAGCTTGTTCGGCTTGCCCTGCAGCAGCAGGCCCAGCACCTCGGTCTGGCGCGGCGTCAGGCCCAGCGATTCGAGTGGCGCATGGGTCTGGAAGCCCTCGTCGGTGGCGCGCTGACGCACCGAGCCGGGCGCGGTGTCGCCGTACAGGCCGGACTCCGGCGTCTCGTCGCCCATGCTCATCGGCGGCACGTAGATGCCACCGGACATCACCATGCTGAGCGCCTCGAACAGCGTTTCGTTGGAGGCGCGCTTCGGTACGAAGCCCATCGCACCGAGATCGATCGCACGGATCACGTCGCTGGTGCGGTCGCTCGCCGATACCACGACCACCGGCAGCGCGGGGTAGGCCGCGCGGAACTCGGTCAGCACATCGAAGCCGTCGGCGTCGCCCAAGCGCAGATCGAGCAGCACCAGGTCGAAGGCGCTGTCCTGCGCCAGCGTTTCGCGGGCCATGCGCGCACTGCCGGTAGCGACGACGCTGACGTTGTCGCTCAAGCCCTGAATGATGTTCTGCAGCGCCGACAGGATCAGCGGGTGGTCGTCGATGAGCAAGACCTTCATGGGGGCTCCTGGGTGGTCAGCACCAGAAAGATGCTAAGCCAGCACATCGTGGCGCGGTTGCTGTGGAGCCTCCGGATGGCACCCCCAAACGGGGGCGTGTGTGTCGGTCAAGCCTCGAGCCACGCGGTGAGCGGCTGCCATTGTTCGAGATCGCGCTCGACGCGGCTGGGCGCCACGTCCCACAGCGTCAGCCCCTTGGCCGCGAGGTGGACATAGTTCTGTGTGTCGCGCAGGTGCGTGACCACCGGGAAGGCCTGCGTGCCGAGGAAGGTCTTGAGCTGCTCGGCCGAGATCGTGCCGTCGCGCGAGCGCATGCCGATGATGCCGACCTGCAGCTTCTGGGTCCGCTTGTGTTCTGCCAGGCGCAGCAGGAAATCATGCGTCGCATGGATGTCGAAGATGCTGGGTTGCAGGGGCACCAACACGTGGGTGGCGATCTTCAACACCTCATCCAGCCGCTTGCCGTGCAGGCCGGCCGGCGTGTCCAGCACGACATGGGTGATGCCTTTCGGCGTGCGCACCCGCAGGTCGTCCACGGTGTCCCAGGCGCTGATGGCCGCTGCTGCGGGCGGGCGCAGGCCCAGCCAGGTGCGCGCCGACTGCTGGCGATCGATGTCGCCCAACATCACGGCCTTGCCCCGCGACGCGAAGTAGCCCGCGACATGGGTGGACAGCGTGCTCTTGCCCACGCCACCCTTCGGGTTGGCGACCACGATCACCGGCATGCTCGACTCCTGCCTCCCTGAATCACGTTATGTTAGCGGTGGGTTTGGGGCTGGTCTGCGGTTTGCGGGCAGCTTGCGCCGCCTTTGCTTGCTTCAACTGGATCTGCCATGGCGTCCTTCGAGAATTCAGTATTCGCTGCCCCCAAGGTGCTGGTGCTCGTCGCCCATCCGGCACTCGAGCAGTCGCGCATCAACCAGCGTCTGCTGCGCGCGATCGGCGCGATCGACGACGCATCAACTTCGCGCATTGTGGTGCGTGACCTCTACGCGCTGTACCCCGATTACCTGATCGACGTGCAGGCCGAGCGGTCGCTGCTCGGCGGCGCGCAACTGGTGGTGTGGCAGCACCCGATCCACTGGTACGGCATGCCGCCACTGATGAAACTGTGGCTCGACGAGGTGCTCGGTTTCGGCTGGGCCTACGGGCCGGGCGGCCATGCGCTGGCCGGCAAGCAGCTCTGGCTGGTCGCCTCCACCGGCAGCCCCGAAGAGGCCTACCACCCGAGCGGCCACAACCGCTACTTCTTCGACGCCTTCCTGCCGCCCTACGAGCAGACGGCCACGCTGTGCGGGATGCGTTTCCTGGCGCCGCTGCTGCTGCATGGTGCGCATCGTGTCGAAGATCCTGAGCTCGACGCCCATGCAGCGATGTACGCCCAGCGGCTGGCTGCCTACCCCGATTGGCCCGAGCTGGCCGACCTTGCCGAGTGCCCCGCCTGTGTGGTCCCGCCGTTGGCGCGCCCCAGCGATGACGTGCCGATGCGGGCCCAGGCAGTCACCAGCGGAGTAGCCTGATGGAGCACACGAGCTGGCTCAGCGCCGCCCTCGTCTACCTGGCCGCCGCGGTGCTGGCGGTGCCACTGGCACGGCTCCTGGGGCTGGGCGCGATCATCGGCTACCTGGGCGCCGGCATCGTCATCGGGCCCTGGGGATTGAAGCTGGTCACCGACCCGCAGGACATCCTGCACTTCGCCGAATTTGGCGTGGTGCTGATGCTGTTCCTGGTCGGCCTCGAACTCGAACCACACCGGCTGTGGACGCTGCGCAAGCCGATCTTCGGCTGGGGCAGCGCGCAGTTGTTCGGCTCGGCGGCCGTGATGGCGGGCGTCGGCATGGCCGCCGGCAGCGACGGGCGGCTGGCACTGGTCGCGGCCTTGGGCCTGGCGCTGTCGTCCACCGCGATCGGCCTGGCGGTGCTGGCCGAACGCAACCTGACGCCGACCACCTCGGGCCAGAGTGTGCTCAGCGTCGCGCTGCTGCAAGACGTGGCAGCGATCCCGATCCTGGCGCTGTTGCCTTTGTTGGCGGTGCACGCGGCCGGGAGCGCGAGTCCAGAGGCCGCCGGCAACACCGGCAGCTGGCTCGCCGCGGGCAAGGCGATCGCAGTGATCGCAGCGATCGTGTTCGGTGGCCGGCTGCTGCTGCGCCCCGCGCTGCGCTGGATCGCCGGCAGCGCGACGCCCGAGATCTTCACCGCCGCAGCGCTGCTGCTGGTGGTCGCCACCGCCGCACTGATGCAGTCGGTGGGGCTGTCGATGGCACTCGGTGCTTTTCTGGCGGGTGTGTTGCTGGCCGAGAGCGAATACCGGCGCGAGCTCGAAACCGATCTGGAGCCGTTCAAGGGCCTGCTGTTGGGCCTGTTCTTCATGGCGGTCGGCATGACGATCGACTTCGCGGTGGTGCTGCTACAGCCGGGGCTGGTCGCGCTGCTGCTGGTCGGCTTCCTCGCGCTGAAGGCGCTGGTCCTGTGGGGCATGGCGCGGGCGATGAAGTTGCCGGTGCTGGAGCGGCCGGTGTTCATCATCCTGCTGGCACAGGGTGGCGAGTTCGGCTTCGTCGTGTTCCAGGCCGCGGCGCAGGCGGGCGTGATCAGCGCCGGCGCGTCGTCGCTGCTGATCGCCACCGTGGCGCTGTCGATGCTGCTGAGCCCGCTGCTGTTGGTATTCGCCGACCGGGTGATCGCGCCACGGCTGCAGCGGGAGGTGTTGTCGCAGGGCACGCCGATGCCCGAAATCAACGAGTCGCAAGAGGCGCCGATCATCATCGCCGGCTTCGGCCGCTACGGGCAGATCGTCGGGCGCCTGCTGTATGCCAACGGCCTGAAGGCCACGGTGCTTGATCACGATTCCGAGGCCGTCGAGGCCTTGCGCAAGTTCGGCTGGCGGGTGTTCTACGGCGATGCGACACGGCTCGATCTGCTGCGCACCGCTGGAGCCGGCAGCGCGCGCGTGCTGGTGCTGGCGATAGACGACGTGGCGCAGAACCTGAAGGTGGCCGAGATCGCCCGTGAACACTTCCCGCAGCTCACCGTGATTGCCCGCGCGCGCAACGTGCAGCACTACTACGCGCTGCGCGATCTGGGCGTGGAGCTGATCGAGCGCGAGACGCTGGACTCGGCGTTGATGAGCGCGCGCAGCGTTCTGGAGGCGATGGGCTGGCAACCCCACCAGGCGCGCACACTGGCACTGCGATTCCGCCGCCATAACCTGGCACAGCTGGCCGCGGCCGCACCGCACTGGCGCGACGAAGCCTGGCGCGTCGCCAATGCCAAAACCGGCCGGCAGCAGTTGGAAGAACTGTTCGCGCAGGAGCGCGAGGAGGCGCGGGCCCTGCGCCAGCAGAGGGGCTGGGATGCGCAGGCAAAGAGCGCTGAAGCGCCGCGAGAAGCCACACCGTTCGACGGCGCCTGAGCGGCGCGCTGAACGAAGCACAGCCAAGCACCAGGGCCAACCCGACCTCTAATGCCAATGCAATTGCATTAGCATCAGGCCATGGAACGCCACACCCGCCAACGTCAAGCCGTCGTCGATGCGCTCGCGCGCACTGGGCATGCGCTCAGCCCGCAGGATCTGCTGGAACAGGCCAAGGCCGCGGTGCCCAGCCTGAACCTGTCGACCGTCTACCGGCAGATCAAGGGTTTGCAGGACGCTGGGCAGATCGTCCGCGTCGAGTTGCCGGGGCAGCCACCGCGCTTCGAGATGGCTGAGCGCGCGAAGGCGCCTGCGACAGCTGCCCATGCACACGGGGCACACGGGGCACACGAACCAGCGCACCACGCCCATGCACCGCACGCTGACACGGCGCCGCAGCACCATCACCATTTCCATTGCACCGCCTGTGACCGCGTCTTTCCGATCCACGCCTGCCCCGGTCCAATGAATGACCTGGCGCCGCCCGGCTTCGAGGTGCAGCACCACGATCTGACGCTGCGCGGGCGTTGCGCCAGTTGTGTGAACGGGGCGCCCGCATGAAGACCGATTTGTCGCATCAGGACGCCCATGTGCCCGACTCGGTGCTCTCGGCCGCACAAGCGCATGCCCCTGCGCACGAAAATGAGCACTCACATGGGCATGCCCACGATCACGGGCATGCGCATCGGCACGAGGCCGGTCACGACCACGGCATACACACACACGCGGTGCCACCGCCGCAGGCCAGCGCAACCAGCGAGCCGCACACCAGCTTGCTGATGAGCGCGGCTCCGCTGCGGCTGGCCTGCGCGATGGCACTCAGCGCCTTGTTGTGGGCAGCCGTCGCGTGGGCCCTGTCCGGTACACCATGAACACCGTCGACGCTGTCATCCATGCACGCGCCGATGCATCGGCCGTCAACCCGCCAGCAATTGCCGTCGAAGACCTGACCGTCAGCTACCGCCAGCACCCGGCCGTGCACCACCTGAGTTGCCGCTTCGAGCCGGGCTCTCTCACCGCGCTGATCGGCCCGAACGGCGCTGGCAAAAGCTCGCTGCTCGACGCGCT
>JANXTP010000168.1 GCA_025352345.1 Burkholderiales bacterium
TCAAGAGCGGTGCACGGCGCATCGCCGTTAGGCCATCGCGCACAACCCATTGATTAACATGCGTGCACCGCGTCGCGGCGATCAACACATCGATTCGACGAACACGAACTCAGTGCAAGCAACTCAACCCCCGAGCCCCTGGCGCCTCAACGTGGCACCGATGATGGAATGGACCGACAGGCACTGCCGTGTCTTTCACCGACTGCTCACCAAGCGTGCACGGCTGTACACCGAGATGGTGACCACCGGCGCGCTGATCCATGGCGATGTGGCGCGCCACCTTGATTTCAACGCCGTGGAGCATCCGGTGGCCTTGCAGCTCGGTGGCAGCGAGCCGGCTGAGCTGGCGCATTGCGCGCGGCTGGCCGAGCAGTGGGGCTACGACGAGGTAAACCTGAACTGCGGTTGCCCGAGTGAGCGGGTGCAGCGCGGTGCGTTCGGCGCCTGCCTGATGGCCGAACCAGCGCTGGTGGCCGACGGTGTGAAGGCGATGCGCGATGCAGTGTCGATTGCGGTGACGGTGAAGCACCGCATCGGCATCGACCGCGGCGAAAGCTACGACTTCGTGCGCGACTTCGTCGGCACGCTGGCCGATGCGGGCTGCGAGGTGTTCATCGTGCATGCGCGCAATGCGTGGCTGAAGGGCCTGAGCCCGAAAGAAAACCGCGAGGTGCCGCCGCTGCGCTACGAGCTGGTGTACCGCTTGAAGCGCGACTTCCCGGCGCTCACCATCGTGCTCAACGGCGGCGTGACGACCGATGCGCAGATCACCGAACACCTGCAACATGTCGATGGCGTGATGCTGGGCCGTGAGGCCTATCACCACCCGTGGTGGCTGGCCGGTTGGGACGAACGGCATTTCGGCGACGCGCCGTCGGCGCTGGACCGCGACGCGGTCGAGGCCGCGATGGTCGCGTACATGGACCACCTGGTGGCGCAGGGCGAGCCCTGGTCGCGTGCCTCGCGGCACATGCTGGGGCTGTGGAACGGCACACCCTGTGCACGCCATCGGCGGCAGGTGTGGTCAGACCACCGGCGCAAGGCCGATGCGCCAGCGGCGGTATCGCGCGCGGCGCGGCCCGCCTCAGCCGAACCGCAGATTCAGAACGCGGCGGCGTAGCGCGCCATCTCCCACGGGCTGACGTGGCGCGCGTACTCGTTCCACTCGGCGCGCTTCAGGCGGATGAACTCGCGCGACAGCGTGTCGCCTAGCGCGCTGCGGATCACCTCATCGCCTTCCAGCGCGTCGAGGGCCGCTGACAGGCTCTGCGGCAACACCGCAATGCCGCGTTCCCGGATCTGCTGCAGGCTCAGCTGGAACAGGTCGTCGGTACAGGCCGGGCCCGGGTCGAGTGCGCGGGCGATGCCATCGAGCCCGGCGGCAATCAGCGCGGCGGTGGCCAGATAGGGGTTGGCCGACGCATCGGGCAGGCGCCATTCGATGCGGCCCTTCAGTGTGCGAACCAGCGCGGTGCGGTTGTTCGGGCCGTGCGCGACATAAGCCGGTGCCCAGGTGGTGCCGGTGATCGATTCACCGACGGTCAAACGCTTGTAGCTGTTGACCGTGGGCGCAGCGATGGTGCACAGCGCGTCGGCGTGTGCCAGTACGCCGGCCGTGAACTGGTGGCCGATCAGCGAGAGGTCTTGCGACGCGTCGTCGAACACGCAGCGCGCATCGAGCGCGGTGCGGCCCGCGCCAGCCGCGTTCCACAGCGACGCATGGAAGTGCATGCCGCTGCCCGGCTGGTTGGCAAAGGGCTTGGGCATCATCGAGAACACCATGCCGTGCTGCTCGGCCAGCGTGTGCGCAGCCAGCTTGAACAGCATCAGGTGGTCGGCGCTGGTCAATGCGTCGGCATGGTGGAAGTTCAGCTCGTACTGGCCGTGCGCATCTTCATGGTCGATCTGGAACACGTCGAGCCCGCAGCGCGTCAGTCCGTCAGCGAGCTGGTGCAGGAACTCGCGCTGGCGCGGCAGGCTTTTCAGGTCGTAGGAAGGTTTGTCGAGCCGGTCGTGTGGGTCGGCGGGTTCGAAGCCATCGGCGGTGCGGCGCAGCAGGAAGAACTCCGGCTCGATGCCGGTGCGGAGGGCCCAGCCGCGTTCGGCGAGGCGCGCGAGTTGCCGCTTCAGCACCTGCCGCGGGCAGGCGTCGAAGGGCTCGCCGGCCACATAGCCGTCGCAGACCACGCGCGCGATCCCGGGCATCCAGGGCAGGGCGCGCACGGTATCGATCTGGCCGCGGCCGTAGTACTCGGCGCGCGGGCCGGTGCGCGGCAGGCCGGTGCCCCAGATCGACGGGCCGGCAAAACCGACGCCCTCGGTCATCAGCAATTCGAGCTGGTTCAGCGGCACCAGCTTGCCGCGCGCCACGCCGTGCACATCGGTGAACTGCGCCAGCAGGCTGTGCACGCCGTCGGCGACGAGGCGTTCTCGCAGCGCCTGAAAGTTCGCCGGCGTGATGTCGGTGGCGCGCGCTTTCATGGCCTCAGGCAGGCCGGACGGCATCGCGCAGGGCGGCGGTCAGAAGGCCCAGCGCTTCGTCGAAATGCGCTGTCGGGATGGTCAACGGAAACATGAAGCGCACCACGTTCCCGTAGACACCGCAGGTGAGCAGGATCAGGCCGTGCTTCAACGCGGCCGTCTGCACGCGCTTGGTGAAGTCGGCGTCAGGTTCCTCGGTGCCGGGCTGGTTGAACTCGACCGCGACCATGCCGCCCAGCCCACGCACATCGGCGATCTGCGGCACCTCGGTGCGCATGCCATTCAGTAATTCCTTCAGTCGATCGCCAAGTTGCTGGGCACGTTCGGGCAGGTGTTCGTCGGCCATCACCTCGATGACCGCATGCGCCGCCGCGATCGCCAGCGGG
>JANXTP010000172.1 GCA_025352345.1 Burkholderiales bacterium
CGGCCTTGGGGTAGACCCGGCCCAGCAGGCCGAACACCGGTTGGCGCAGCGCGGCGGGCAGGGCCGATCGCATGCGCTCTTCCATCAGGTGCAATCGGTAGCGGCGGTAGCCACCGAAGGTCTCGTCGCCGCCGTCGCCCGACAGCGCCACCGTCACATGCTTGCGCGCCAGCTGGCAGACGCGGTAAGTGGGGATCGCCGAGCTGTCGGCATAGGGCTCGTCGTACAACTTGGCCAGGGTGTCGATCAGGTCGAAGTCGTCGGACTTGACGATCTCCAGCCGGTGGTTGGTCTGGTAGCGCTGCGCCACCATCGCGGCGAACGCGCTCTCGTTGAACTGGGGGTCGTCGAAGCCGATCGAGCAGGTGTTGACCGGCCCCGCCGACAACCCGGCCATGCTGGCCACCACGGCGCTGGAGTCGACCCCGCCCGACAGGAAGGCGCCCAGCGGCACCTCGGCGATCATGCGCAGCCGAACCGATTCCTGCAGGCGCTGGCGCAGCTCGGCGCAAGCGTCGTCGACGCTGATCGGGTTGTCGAGCGTGAAGCGCAAGTCCCAGTAAGCGCGGGGCTCGCCCACCGGCTCGCCACGGCGGATGGCCAATGAGTGCCCCGGCGGCAGCTTGCGCGCCTGGCGGAAGATGGTGCGCGGCTCGGCCACGTAGCCCAGCGCGAAATACTCTTCGACCGCCAGTGGATCGATGTCGCGCTGCAGGCCGCCGCCCCGGCCGTCCTGGTAGGCCAGCAGCGATTTCAGCTCAGAGCCGAACAGCAGCGTGCCATCGCCCTGCAGCGCGTAGTACAGCGGCTTGACGCCCAGCCGGTCGCGCGCCATGAACAGCGTCTGCCGGTTGCGGTCCCACAGCACAAACGCGAACATGCCGCGAAAGCGCTCGACGCAGGCCTCGCCCCACTGCTCCCAGGCGTGCACGATGACCTCGGTGTCGCTCTTGGTGTGGAAGCGGTGGCCGGCGGCCTGCAGCTCGGGGATCAAGTCCTGGTAGTTGTAGATCTCGCCATTGAAGACCACCACCACCGAACCGTCCTCATTGAACAGCGGCTGCTGGCCGGTGGCGATGTCGATGATCGCCAGCCGGCGGTGGCCGAAGCCGACACCGGGCTCGATGTGCAGGCTGCCTTCGTCCGGCCCGCGGTGCAGCTGCGAGTCGTTCATGCGCTGCAGCACGGCACTGTCCACCGGCCGGGTGCCGCGGGTGTCGAAGACGCCAGTGATGCCGCACATGTCTGGTCAGGTCCGTTTCGTTCGAGAAGCTGTCTCTGAAAGCAGCCGGTCGTACAAGCCCTGGTAGGCGCTCACCATGGCCGGCAGGCTGAACTGGCGCGCCACCCGCGTCCGCCCTGCCTGGCCCATCGCCTTGGCCAGCCCCGGGTCGCCCGCCAACGCCACCAAGGCCGGGGCCATGGCCTCGGTGTCGCTGCTGGGCACGATCACGCCGGTTTCGCCGTCGACCACCAGTTCGGCGTTGCCACCCACCCGGGTGGCCAGCACCGGCAAGCCGCTAGCCATGGCTTCGAGAATGGTATTCGAGATGCCTTCGGCCAAAGATGACAGCACGAAACAATCCAGCCCGCGCATGACATCCGGCACATCGGCCCGCTCGCCCGGCAACCAGGCCAGGTCGGCAACCCCCGCCGCGGCCAGCAGCGCTTGTGCCTCGGCCCGCAGCGGCCCCTCGCCCACCATCACCAAGCGCAGGCGGCTGCGCAGCGCCGGCTGCAGCGCCAGCGCGCGCACGAACGCACGCGCCAGCAGCGTCTGCGCCTTCACCGTCTGCATCCGGCCCACGCTGCCGACGAGCCACAGCGCCGGGTCATTGAACGGACTGCCCGGCAATGGCGCGCGGCCGTTGCCGGCCGGATGGAAGCGCTGGAGGTCGACGCCGTTGTAGATCTGCGCCACCCGCCGCTCGGGCACGCCCACGCGCTGCTGCAGGTAGGCCGCCAGGTCACCGGACAGCGCCACGTACTGGTCGACGAACGGCCGGTAAGCGCGCCGCAGCCACTGGTAGCGCTTGCGGCTGCCGTCGAGGTCGTCGACATCGCGGCCATGCTCGCCGTGGATGGCCACCGGCACGCCGGCCCACCAGGCGGGCAGCTGGCATTCCAGCGCCGCCAGGTTGCGGCTGTGCACGACCGCCGGTCGCATCTGACGGAACAGTTGCAGCAGCCGCGGGTAGAGCCGGGCGGCATGGCCGGGCGGCTTGTGCAGCGAGACAAATTCGACGTCGCCGCGCTCGATGCGGCGGGCAAACCCTGGCACCACCTCGGTCAGCGCCACCACCGCATGGCGGTAGGCCGCCGGCGGCATGTGGTTGATCAGGTTGACAACGCCGTTCTCAAGCCCGCCGGTGTCGAAGCGGTAGACCAGGTGCAGCACCAGCGGGGCCGCGGCCTTGGGTGGGGCGGCCGTCACGCCGAGGCGCGCCGGCGGCCCGACTACAGCCGCCAGAGCCGCAGCCCCGCCGCACGCAAGGCAACCGGATCGAACGCTGCCTTCACGTCGATGAAGGCCCCGCCCGTGACCAGCTTGCGGCAGAAATCATCGATCGCCAGCGCGGCATATTCCTGGTGCGCCACCGCCGCAACGATGGCATCGGCGCGTGGCAGGTCTTCATACGACATCAGCTTGACGCCGTACTCGT
This sequence comes from Burkholderiales bacterium, assembly GCA_025352345.1. GTDB lineage: Bacteria > Pseudomonadota > Gammaproteobacteria > Burkholderiales > Burkholderiaceae_C > PBB1. Next base: position 2,664 of record JANXTP010000172.1, read on the forward strand.
GCATCGCCTCGTCGGCATCGGCCTGCGGGTCGGTGACCGACACCTCGACGCCGTAGCTCTGCAGCTCGTGGATGATGTCGATGACCTTGCTGTTGCGCAGGTCGCCGCAGTCTTCCTTGAAGGTCAGGCCCAGCACGTTGACCTTCGCGCCCTTGATGTGGCTGCCGCTCGCGATCATCTGCTTGATGGTCTGCTCGGCGATGAACTTGCCCATGCCGTCGTTGATGCGCCGGCCGGCCAGGATCACCTGCGGGTGGTAGCCCAGCATGTCGGCCTTGTGGGTCAGGTAGTACGGGTCGACGCCGATGCAGTGGCCGCCGACCAGGCCGGGCTTGAACCTCAGAAAGTTCCACTTGGTGCCGGCGGCCTCGAGTACCTCAGCGGTGTCGATGCCGAGCTTGTC
>JANXTP010000187.1 GCA_025352345.1 Burkholderiales bacterium
CGTGGCCCGGCACGCGAGCCTGGTGTCAGCGGTCAGCGGTGCGTGGCACGGCTTTGCGGGGGACTTCGCGGGCATGTTCGTCGACGTCCAGGTGCGCCGGCGCTGAACGCGCGGCCGCGTTCAGCGCCCGGACGGGGGGCGCACGGCGCGCAATAACGCGACCGAGGCGACCGAGGCGACGACGAACAGCGCCAGGCTCCAAAAATCGTAGGGCACGCCGAGAAGATTCACCGCCGCGTCGGCGCAGCTGGCACGCGCCGAGAAGACATCGGGCCACAGGCTGTCGAGGCCGAGCCAGCCGCTGACGATCTTGTCGGCCAGCGTCAGATTGCACGACGCCGAGGCCGCTGCCTGAAAGTGCTGCCAGAGCGCCGCTGCGATCCCGCTCAGCCCGAGCAGCAAGCCCGACCCGGCGGCCGTGACGCGGCCGGCGCGGCTGCGCCAGACCAGCCCGAGCCCGCAGGCGATCGCGATCGCGAGAAAGATCACCCGTTGCAGCACGCACCATGGACAGGGTTGCATGCCGTACCCATGCTGCGATACCAGCGCCGCTCCGACCGCGCCCAAGCAGGCGAGCCCGACGCCCGCGAACAGCCGATCCGGGTTCACTTGACCTGCGCGATCAGCTCGATCTCGACGCACGCCCCCATCGGGATCTGGGCGACGCCGAAGGCGCTGCGCGCGTGCGCGCCCCGCTCGCCGAAGACCTCGGCCAGCAGCTCCGAGCAGCCGTTCGTCACGAGGTGCTGTTCGGTGAACTCAGGCGTGCTGTTGACCCGGCTCATGACCTTGACGATGCGCTCGATGCTGTTCAGGTCGCCGGTCGCCGCATGCAGCGTGCCGAGCAGATCGATCGCGATCCCGCGCGCCGCATGCTTCGCGGTCGCGGTGACCATGTCGCGCCCGAGCTGGCCGACCCAGGCCTTGCCCTCGCGCCTGGCGATGTGGCCCGAGACGAAGATCAGGTTACCGCTGCGCACGAAGGGCACGTAGGCGGCGGCCGGCACCGCGATCGGCGGCAAGGTGATGCCGAGCTCGGTCAGGCGCTCGTAGATGTTGGTGGTCATGGGCGTTGCCGCGGGTCGCGCGGTTTGGGAAACGGGGAGACGCAAATCCTACACTCCAGCGATGCACGGACGGGCCGACACCGGAACGCGCCTCGCGGCCCTGGCGCTCGCGTGGATCGCCGGCATCGCACTCCAGTTGCAGCAGCGTGCGTTGTGGCCGGTGGAGGGCTATGGGCTCGCGGTCGGCGTCGCCGTCCTGGGCCTGGTCGCCGCCCGGCGCTGGCGGCAGGCGTTCGTGTTCGGGCTGATCGGCGTGCTGTCGCTGGCGTTCGGCGCGGCGGGCCTGCGCGCCTCGGCGCGCCTCGCGGACGGACTGCCCGAGGCGCTGGAAGGGCGCGATCTGGTCGTCACCGGTGTCGTCGCGAGCCTGCCGCAACGCAGCGCCGCCGGGCTGCGCTTTCGCTTCGAGCCGGATGCGGCCGCGCTCGACGGCCAGCCGGTGCGCGTGCCGCAGGTGATTGCTGTCGGCTGGTACAAGGGCCGGCACGACGACGCCGCGCTGAGCCAGCCGCAGGGCGAACTGCGCGCCGGTCAGCGCTGGCGCTTCACGCTGCGGCTGCGCCAGCCGCACGGCAACCTGAATCCGCACGGGTTCGACTACGAGCTGCAACTGTTCGAGCAGGGCGTGGGCGCGACCGGCTACGTGCGGGACGGCGCGGCGGCCCGCTTCGTGGACCGTCGCGATGCGCCGGCCCCCGAGCTGCTGCATCGGGCGGCGGGCTTTCCGGTCGAGCGCCTGCGCCAGCGCGTGCGCGACGCGATCGAGGCCAGCGTGGCCGATAGTCGCGCCGCGGGCGTGCTCGCGGCGCTGTCGGTCGGTGACCAGGGCGCGATCGAACGCGAAGACTGGGATCTGTACCGCAACACCGGCGTGGCCCACCTGGTCAGCATCAGCGGCCTTCACATCACAATGTTCGCGTGGCTCGCCGGCGGACTGATAGCGCGGCTCTGGCGGCGCGGCCGGCGCGTGACCCTGTGGTTGCCCGCGCCGCTGGCGGCGCGCTGCGGTGGGCTGGTGTGCGCGACCGCCTACGCGGTGTTCTCGGGCTGGGGCGTGCCGTCGCAGCGCACGATCTGGATGCTCGCGGTGGTCACGCTGGCACAGGCGCTCGGCGTGCGCTGGCCGTGGCTGCTGGTGCTGTTGCTGGCCGGCGTGGTCGTCACCGCGCTCGACCCCTGGGCGCTGCTGCAGGCCGGATTCTGGTTGTCGTTCGTCGCGGTGGGCTTGCTGATGGCGTCGTCGTCGCGCGCTGCCGGCACCGCTGCCCGGCGAACGGCGCTGCCGGGCTGGCGCGGCTGGCCACGGCGCGTGGCGGCGGCGGTGCGCGCCGACCTGCGCACGCAGCTGATCGCAACCGTCGGCCTGACACCGCTGACGCTGGTGTTTTTCCAGCAGGTCTCGGTGGTCGGCTTCGCCGCCAACCTGGTCGCGATCCCGTTGATCACGCTGGTGATCACGCCGCTGGCCTTGCTGGGTGTGGCGTTTGTGCCGTTGTGGGCGGCGGGTGCCTGGGCCGTGCAGCAGTTGAACGCGGTGCTGGGCGGGCTCGCCGCGCTGCCGGGTGCGGTCTGGCTGGTGCCGGTCGCGCCGCCGTGGGCGCAACTCGCCGGGCTGGTCGGCGCGGTGCTGCTGGTCTTGCCGCTGCCGTGGCGGATGCGGCTGCTGGCGTTGCCGTTGCTCGTGCCGCTGTTGCTGCCACCGCGCCACCTCCCCGCCCACGGCCAGTTCGACCTGCTGGCGCTCGATGTCGGGCAGGGCACCTCGGTGCTGGTGCGCACCCGCTCGCACCTGCTGGTGTTCGACGCCGGCCCGCAGTACTCGCGCGCCAGCGACGCCGGCCAGCGCGTGTTGCTGCCGCTGCTGCGCGCCCGCGGTGAGTCCCGCATCGACCGGCTGCTGCTGAGCCACCGCGACCTCGACCACGTCGGCGGTGCCGCCGCGGTGCTGAAGGCGCTGCCGGTCGGCGACCTGCTCAGCTCGCTCGAACTCGAACATCCGTTGCTGGCGCTCGCCGCACACGCGACACGCTGCCACGCCGGTCAGTCGTGGACGTGGGACGGCGTGCGTTTCGAGATCCTGCGCCCGCTCGCCGCCGACTACGCCCTGACGCTGAAGTCGAATGCGATGTCGTGCGTGTTGCGGGTCTCCGGCGGTGGCCGCAGCGCGCTGCTGACCGGCGACATCGAGCGCGAGCAGGAGGCGGCGCTGCTGGCCGCCGCACCCGACGCGCTGCGCAGCGACGTGCTGATCGTGCCGCACCATGGCAGCAAGACCTCGTCGACCGGCGCCTTCCTCGACGCCGTACAGCCGAAAGTCGCGGTGTTCCAGGCCGGCTACCGCAACCGCTTCGGCCACCCGGCGCCCGAGGTGCTGGCCCGCTACCGCGAGCGCGGCATCGAGGTCGACGTCACGCCGTCATGTGGCGCCTGGCTGTGGGTCGCGAATGGGCCGGCCGGAGGCGCTTGCTTCCGCGAAAACGCGCGCCGTTACTGGCATCATCGCCCGGCCCAACATGAGTCGTCGTGACTGTCATTGGCCTGGCATTTGCTACGCTGTGTCCGAGGAGACGTGCCCATGAGATCCAGCTTTGACGAAATGCGCGCCGATGCCCATACCGTTCGCGAGCACTATCGCGGCTACGAGCGGTGGCTCGCACAACAGCCCCATGACGTGATGCTGTCGCGCCGCGA
>JANXTP010000191.1 GCA_025352345.1 Burkholderiales bacterium
GGGCCCCCCCCGCGACGGCTTCCGAGTAGCCGCGCAGGTCGCCGTCGCTCATGCCTTTGGCGAGCGCGCTCATGGCCGCACTCGCCGGGTGGTCGTTGCGCCGACCGTCGCGGAACAAGAAGAGCTGCGTGATGACATAGAACGAGTGCTGACCGGCCAGCGAGGGCACCAGCGGCAGTTCGCTGCGGCCCTCGCTGCCGTGACAGGCCGCGCAGGTGGCGGTGTATCGATCGCCGTAATCGACCACCGGCTTCGGCGCTGCGGCGGGTGACGGCGGCGTGGCCTTGCTGGCTGCCACTGATTTGGAAGCCTGGGGCTTGGGCGCCGTACTCTGCGCCCACGCGCCAGACGCCATGGCGATGACGCTCAGCAGCGCTGCCCACTGCCATCGCCGCGCCGTGGGCAGCAGGCTCATTTACCGCCGTAGGTGATGCGGTAGATCGCGCCGTTGTGGTCGTCACTCACCAGCAACGAGCCATCCTTCATCACCATCACATCGGCGGGGCGGCCGAGGAACTGGTTGTCTTCGACCAGGCCGGTGAGGAAAGGCTCAACACGCGAGATGCCGCCCTTGCCGTCGGGGAAGGCCACCACCACATCGGCGGCGTATTTCTGCGTGCGGTTCCACGGACCGTGGCGGGCGATGAAGATCGCGCCCTGGTACTTCGCCGGGAACATCTTGCCGCTGTAGAAGCGCATGCCCAGCGGCGCCGAGTGCGCGCCGAGTTTGGCGGCGGGCTTCGCATAGTCGCTGCAGTTCTTGCCCCAGCCCAACTCGGGGTCGGTAAAGTCGCCGGAGTGGCAGTAGGGGAAGCCGAAGTGCTGTTTGCCCGGCTGCGTGACGACATTCAATTCGTCTTCCGGCAGGTCTTCGCTCAGCCAGTCGCGCTGGTTCTGGGTGAACCACAGGTAGCCGGTCTTGGGCTGGAAATCGAAGCCCACCGTGTTGCGCACGCCGCTGGCCACCACCTCGACACCCGAGCCGTCGAGGTTCATGCGGAAGATCTTCGCGTGGCGGTCGTCGGGCTCGCAGATGTTGCAAGGCGCGCCCACCGGTACGTACAGCTTGTTGTCGGGGCCGATCTTGATGAACTTCCAGCCGTGTGGCACGTCACCCGGCAGCTTGTCGTAGACCATCACCGGCTCGGGCAGCTTGTCGAGATGGGCCTCGATGTTGTCGTAGCGCACGATGTCCTTCGGTGTCGCCAGGTACAGGCTGCCCTTGTGGTACTCGATGCCGCTGGGCAGGAAGAGCTTTTCGGCGAGTGTCTTCACCTCGCGCTGGCCACCGTTGTTGACCACCGCGTAGAGCTTGCCTGCGACGAACAGGCTGCTGACGAAGATCGTGCCCTTGTCACCCTCGCGCATGCTGCGGGCATCGAGGATGTTGCTGACGAAGACCTCGGCCTTGAAGCCCGGCGGCAGCTTGATCTTGGCGATCGGCAGCTGGTCGGCCGCGGTCGCGATCGGGAAGGCCGGCACCGGCGCCATCTTGTCGGCCACCGGGTTTTTCGGCCGGCCCTTGGCCCAGAAGGGTTCTTCGGCGGGCGGGGTCTGGGCAAAAACCGTGGCGGCAGTCAGCAGGGCTGCTGTCAGCGCAGCCACATGGAAGCGGGATCTCATGAGGGTCTCCTCGAGGATGAGTCAGGGCTTCCGGCGTTGTCTCGCCGGGCCACGGGCAGGATCAAGCGACTTTCAACGTCACGTCGATGTTGCCGCGCGTCGCGTTGGAGTAGGGGCACACGATGTGCGCGTCTTGCACCAACTTCTCGGCCGCTGCGTGTTCCATGCCGGGCACGGTGACGGTCAGCGTGACGGCGATGCTGAAGCCGGTCGGGATCGGGCCGATGCCGACGTCGGCAGCGATCGAAACGTCCGCTGGCAGGCTGATCTTTTGCTGCCCGGCCACGAACTTCATCGCGCCGATGAAGCAGGCCGAATAGCCCGCAGCGAACAGCTGCTCCGGGTTGGTGCCGAAGGCGCCGTTGCCGCCGAGCTCCTTCGGTGTGGTTAGCTTGGCTTCGAGCGCGCCGTCAGATGACCTGGAGGTGCCTTCGCGGCCTCCGGTGGAGGTGGCGTGGGCGGTGTAGAGGATCTGGTCGGGTGACATGCTGGGCTCCTTGGATGACGTGGTTGATGTGCGGCGGTCGGCTTGCGGGTGAGTCTGAGCCATGAGTTTATGAGTACCGAAGCCACCTCAGCCCACTTTGGCTGTCAGCTCATCGACCTGCGTGCTGAGCTCCAGCCACTGCCCTTCCAGGCGATCGATCTCTTCGGTGACGGCCTTGAGCTTCTTGCCGCTGTCGGCGAGTTGCCCCGGTGTGAGCGTGCCGGTGGCCAGGCTGGCCTCGATCGTGTCGCGGTCGATGAACAGCACGCCCAGGCGGTTGTCGATGCGGTTCAATTCCTTGCGCAGCGGTTTCAATTCGTCGGACTTGACCTGGCGCGCCTGTGCGTCGGCCTTGCGGTCGTCGCGGCGGGCCGGTGCTGCAGCCACTGTGGCGGTTGGGGGCATCGCTGAGGGCGGTGCGGTCGCAGGCGCTGGCTTCACGGCGGACTTCTTGCCGGCGTTGCCTGCTTCGCGCAGCGCCTTGGCCTGTGCGCGGGCGGTGTCGAGCAGGTATTTCTGGTAATCGTCGAGGTCGCCGTCGAACGGCCGCACGCCGCCATCGGCGACCAGCCAGAACTCGTCGCAGACCTCGCGCAGCAGCGCCCTGTCGTGGCTGACCAGCATCAACGAGCCTTCGAACTCGTTCAGCGCCATCGACAGCGCCTCGCGGGTGTCGAGGTCTAGGTGGTTGGTCGGTTCGTCGAGTAGCAGCAGGTTGGGGCGCTGCCAGACCAGCATCGCCAGCACCAGCCGTGCTTTCTCGCCCCCGCTCAGTGTGCCCACAGCCTGGTTGACCATGTCTGAAGCGAAGCGGAACTGGCCGAGGAAGTTGCGCAATTCCTGCTCGCGCGCCTGCGGGCTGACCTCGCGCGCCAGGCGGATCATGTGGTTCAGCGGCGAATCGCCAGGACGCAGCACGTCCATTTCCTGCTGCGCGAAGTAGCCGATCGCCAGGCCTTTGCCCTCGGTGATCGTGCCGCCGAGCGCAGCCTGCGCGCGCGCGATGGTCTTCACCACTGTCGATTTGCCCTGGCCGTTGGCGCCCAGGATGCCGATGCGCTGGCCGGCCAGCACTGAGCGGCTGATGTTGCGCACGATGATCTTGTCGGGCTCACCTTCGGTCAGCGAGGCGTATCCACACTCCACATCTTTCAGCGACAGCATCGGGTTCGGCAGATTCAGCGGCTCGCGGAACTCGAACGAGAACTCGCGCGAGGTCAATATCGGCGCCAGCTTCTCCATCCGGTCCAGCGCCTTGACGCGGCTCTGTGCCTGCTTGGCCTTGCTGGCCTTGGCCTTGAAGCGGTCGATGAACTTCTGCAGATGGGCCATCTTCTCCTTCTGCTTCTCGAAGCTGGCCTGCTGCAGCACCATCCGCTCCGCGCGCATCTCCTCGAAGGCGGTGTAATTGCCGCCGTAGCGCGTCAGCTTGGTGTCCTCCAGATGCACCGTCACGTTGGTGATCGCGTCGAGGAATTCGCGGTCGTGGCTGATCACCAACATCGTGCCTTCGAAGCGCTTGAGCCAGGCTTCCAGCCACACCAGGGCGTCGAGGTCCAGGTGGTTGGTCGGCTCGTCGAGCAGCAGCAAATCGGCCGGGCACATCAGCGCGCGGGCCAGCTGCAGGCGCATTCGCCATCCGCCCGAGAAGCTGTTGACCGGCGCATCGAGCTGTTCGTTCTTGAAGCCCAGTCCCATCAGCAGCGCCTGTGCGCGCGGACGCGCATCGAAGGCGCCGGCATCGGCCAGCGCCTGGTGGCCGTCGGCAATCGCGTGGCCGTCGTCACCCGCTTCGGCGGCCGCGAGTTGCGCCTGCGCTTCGACCAGCAGCGTGTCGCCTTCGAGCACGAAATCGGTGGCGCCGTCGTCGGTCTCGGGCATGTTCTGCGCGACCTCGCCGACGCGCCAGCGCGGCGGCATGTAGACCTCGCCGCCATCGGACTGCAGCCGCTCAGTCAACAGCGCGAACAGGCTGGACTTGCCGGCCCCGTTGCGGCCGACCAGGCCGACGTTCTCTCCCGGCTGGATCGTCACCGATGCGGCATCGAGCACCAACTTCGTGCCACGGCGCAGCGTCACATCCTTCAGCGTGATCATGGCGTCACGCCCTCCAGGTTTCGCTGCGCTTGGCCCAGCGCAGCAGCGCCTCGCGCGTCACCAGCAGCACCGCGTCGTCGCCAGCGCTGGTCTCCAGCCATGCCACTTCGAGCCGGCGGAAGGCGCGCTCGAAATGCCCGCGCTCGTTGCCGATCTCGAGCACCAGCACGCCGATGTCGGTCAGCTTGGCGGCGGCGTCGTTGACGATGCGGCGCACCAGGTCCATGCCATCTTCGCCTCCGGCCAGCGCCAGCGCAGGCTCGTGCCGGTACTCCTCGGGCAG
>JANXTP010000200.1 GCA_025352345.1 Burkholderiales bacterium
TCCCAACCAGGCGGTCGAGCCGTCATGCAGCTCCACCAGACGATCGCAGCCGCTTGTTAACGGGCGACGATCACGAAGATAAATTCAACAAATCACAATAGCATCAAGCAGATACGGTGACAAGCTCATCCATCGCCTGAAAAGGCGCCAGCAGCGCTGATCTGGGCCGCGCGTCGCCAGTTGTCGTACACAGACAACGGCAACCGCGTCACTCGCGAGGCTCAGGCCTCTAGCAAGATCCGCAGCATCCGACGCAGCGGCTCGGCCGCTCCCCACAGCAATTGGTCCCCGATGGTGAACGCGCCCAGGTATTCCGGCCCCATCGCCATCTTGCGCAAACGACCAACCGGGATGTCCAGCGTGCCGGTGACCGCCACCGGCGTCAGTTGCCGAACAGTGTCTTCCCGGTTGTTCGGCACCACCTTGACCCACGCGTTGTCGTTCGAAATCAATTGCTCGATATCGGCCAGCGGCACGTTTTTCTTGAGCTTGAACAGCAGCGCCTGGCTGTGGCAGCGCATCGCACCGACGCGCACGCAGAAGCCGTCGACCGGCACGGCAGCCTTGTCGAAACCCTCGCCCTGGCCAAGGATCTTGTTGGTTTCGGCGCCGCCCTTCCACTCTTCTCGGCTGACACCGAAGCCGTCGTCGTCGCGGCCCTTGCCTGCGCCCAGGTCCTTGTCGATCCACGGGATCAGCGAGCCAGCCAGCGGCACACCGAACTGGGCGGTCTCGGCTTCGGTCAACGCACGTTGCTGCGCCAGCAGGCCGCGGTCGATGTCCAGGATCGCACTCTTCGGATCGTCGAGCAGCGGACGCACCGCGCCGTTCAGCGTGCCGAACTGGGTCAGCAACTCGCGCATGTGCTGTGCCCCACCGCCCGACGCCGCCTGGTAGGTCTGCGTGCTCATCCACTCGACCAGCCCGGCCTTGTAAAGCGCGCCCACGCCCATCAGCATGCAGCTGACGGTGCAGTTGCCACCGATCCAGTTGCGTCCACCGCGGGCCAACGCGTTCTGGATCACCGGCAGGTTCACCGGGTCGAGCACGATCACCGCATCGCTTTTCATCCGCAGCGTCGACGCGGCGTCGATCCAATGCCCGGCCCAACCAGCGACGCGCAGCTTGGGGAACACCTCGGTCGTGTAGTCGCCGCCCTGCGCGGTGATGATGATGTCGCAGCGCTTGAGCGCCTCGATGTCGTAGGCGTCCTTCAAGGTCGATTCGTTGCGCGCCTGCACCGCCGCCTTGCCGCCCGCATTGCTGGTGCTGAAGAACACCGGCTCGATCAGCGGGAAGTCACCCTCCTGCTGCATCCGATCGAGCAACACCGAACCCACCATCCCACGCCAACCCACCAATCCGACCAGCTTCATCGCCTTGCCTTTCAAACCCGAATCTTCAATGCTCCGACTTACGCCGCTTTCACCGCCGCGACAATCGCCGCCCCCATCTCCCGGGTGCCGACGCGTTGCGTGCCTTCGGACCAGATGTCCGCGGTGCGCAAGCCGGACTCCAGCACCCGCGTGACAGCCGCTTCGATGCGCAGTGCCGCTTCGGGCTGGTTCAGCGAGAAGCGCAGCATCATCGCCAGCGACAGGATGGTGGCCAGCGGGTTCGCGATGTTCTTGCCCGCGATGTCGGGCGCGCTGCCATGGCTGGGCTCGTACAGGCCGCGATTGTCCGCGTTCAGCGATGCCGACGGCAGCATGCCGATCGAGCCGGTCAGCATCGCCGCCTCGTCGGACAGGATGTCGCCGAACATGTTGCCGGTGACAATCACATCGAACGCCTTCGGCGCCTTGACCAACTGCATCGCCGCGTTGTCCACGTACAGGTGGTCCAGTGCCACATCCGGGTACTCGGCATGGACCTCGGTCACCACATCGCGCCAGAACTGGAAGGTCTCCAGCACATTGGCCTTGTCGACGCTGGTCAGTCGCTGGCTGCGCTTGCGGGCCGCCTGAAACGCCACATGCGCGATGCGCTCGATCTCGGGGCGCGAGTAGCGCATCGTGTCGAAGGCTTCCGGCTGACCCGCGAATGCGCCGTCGGGCGACAGGCGCCGGCCGCGCGGCTGACCGAAATAGATGTCGCCCGTCAGCTCGCGCACGATCAGGATGTCCAGCCCCGCCACCAACTCGGGCTTCAGGCTCGATGCGTGTGTGAGTTGCGGGTGGCAGATCGCCGGGCGGAAATTGGCGAACAACTGCAGGTGCCGGCGCAAGCCCAGGATCGCCTGTTCGGGGCGCAGCGAGCGCTCCAGCGTGTCGTACTTCCAGTCGCCCACCGCGCCGAACAGCACGGCGTCGGCGCTTTGCGCCAGCTTCAGCGTGGCATCGGGCAGTGGGTGGCCATGGGCCGCGTAGGCAGCGCCGCCGACCAGCGCTGTCTCGCTGCGGTACGGCAGGTCGAGCACTTCAAGCACACGCACTGCTTCGGCCATGATTTCAGGGCCAATGCCGTCACCGGGCAGGATCGCAATGTTCACAGTTCAAGGTCCTTTGTGTTTGTCGTAGGTCAGTTTCTCGACCAGCACCTTCTCGCACAGCTTGAAGACAACGTAGAACGCAGCCGCGAAATACCCCAGCGCCATCAGACTCAACAACTGCAACAGGCCGCCATCGCGCACCGCGTCCAGACCGTTCATCACCAGGAAGTTGATGTTGGCGCTGACCAGGTGCAGCAGATTCAACGTCAACAGCCCGAAACACACGAAGCTCGCACCCATCAGCAAAAACGCCAGCCACCACCGATGCGACAAATACCGGTACAGCCGGCCATACGCCGTCGGCAGCGTGCTCAGAGGCTGTGCGCCAGCCATGGCTTCTTCAGCAGGCGCTCGGCTTCATAGGCCTTGATCTTGTCGGTGTGTCGCAGCGTCAGGCCGATGTCGTCGAACCCATTGAGCAGGCAGAACTTGCGAAACGCCTGCACCTCGAAGGGCAGTTCGGTGCCGTCGGCCTTGACGATGACCTGGCGCTCCAGGTCAATGGTCAGGCTGTAGCCGACAAAGGCCGCGACCTCGTCGAACAGCCGGTCCATCTGGCTTTCGGGCAAGACGATCGGCAGCAGGCCGTTCTTGAAGCAGTTGCCGAAGAAGATGTCGGCGAAGCTGGGCGCGATCACCGCGCGGAAGCCGTACTGGTCGAGCGCCCAGGGCGCATGTTCGCGCGACGAGCCGCAGCCGAAGTTCTTGCGCGCGATCAGCACTGAGGTGCCCTGGTAGCGTGGCTGATTCAGCACGAAATCCGGATTCAGCCGACGCGTTGCCGGGTCCTGACCCGGATAGCCCGCGTCGAGGTAGCGCCATTCGTCGAACAGGTTCACGCCGAAGCCCGACTTCTTGATCGACTTCAGGAACTGCTTCGGAATGATCGCGTCGGTGTCGACGTTCTCACGGTCCATCGGGGCGACCAGCCCCTTGTGCACGCGAAACGGGTTCATCTGTGCCTCACTTCTTCTTGGCCACGTCTTCGACCGCTTCGCCGGCTCTCTGGACGTCCTTGCCGATACCGGCGACGGTGTTGCAGCCGGCGAGCAACACGACCACGGCCGCAAGGGCAAAAACGATGCGCTTCATCTGGGGAGTTCTCCTTGGATTTGAGTAAGGTTCAAAGCAGCCGTCGCACGTCGACGAAATGGCCCTCGATCGCCGCCGCAGCAGCCATCGCCGGGCTGACCAGGTGGGTGCGGCCACCGGCGCCCTGGCGGCCTTCGAAATTGCGGTTCGAGGTGGAGGCGCAGCGCTCGCCGGGCTCCAGCCGGTCGGCGTTCATTGCCAAGCACATCGAGCAGCCGGGCTCGCGCCATTCAAAGCCCGCCGCCTTGAACACAACATCGAGCCCTTCGCGCTCGGCCTGTTCCTTGACCAGGCCGGAGCCGGGCACGACCAGCGCCAGCTTGATGTTCGGCGCCAGCTTGCGGCCCAGTTTGCGCACCACCGCGGCGGCTTCGCGCATGTCTTCGATGCGCGAGTTGGTGCACGAGCCAATGAACACCTTGTCGACCAGGATGTCGGCAATCGGCTTGTTCGGCGCCAGCGCCATGTAGGCCAGCGCGCGCTCCATCGCACCGCGCTTGTTGGCATCCTTCTCGCGCTCCGGGTCGGGCACGCGGTCTTCGATCGACAGCACCATCTCGGGCGAGGTGCCCCAGGTGACCTGCGGGCGGACGGTCGCTGCGTCCAGCTCGATCACCGCGTCGAAGGCCGCGTCCGCATCGGACTGCAGCGTGCGCCAGTAGGCGACCGCATGCTCCCACTCGACGCCGGTCGGCGTGTAGGGGCGGCCCTGCACGTACGAGATCGTGGTGTCGTCGACGGCGATCAGACCGGCACGCGCACCGGCCTCGATCGCCATGTTGCACACCGTCATCCGGCCTTCCATGCTGAGCGCACGGATTGCCGAGCCGGCGAACTCGATCGTGTAGCCCGTGCCGCCAGCCGTGCCGATCTTGCCGATGACCGCCAACACCAGGTCCTTGGCGCCGCAGCCCGGGGACAGCACGCCGTCGACGCGGATCAGCAGGTTCTTCGCCTTCTTCGCCAGCAGCGTCTGCGTGGCCAGCACATGCTCGACCTCGCTGGTGCCGATGCCGTGTGCCAGCGCACCGAAGGCACCGTGCGTCGAGGTGTGCGAGTCGCCGCAGACCACCGTCATGCCGGGCAGCGTCGCCCCCTGCTCCGGCCCGATCACGTGGACGATGCCCTGCCGGCGATCGTTCATCTTGAACTGGGTGATGCCGACGCGATCGCAATTGGCGTCGAGCGTGTCGACCTGCAGCTTCGAGACCGGATCGGCGATGCCGTGCGAGCGGTCGGTGGTCGGCACGTTGTGGTCGCTGACCGCCAGGTTGGCCGACAAACGCCAGACCTTGCGGTGGGCCAGGTCCAGCCCCTCGAAGGCCTGCGGGCTGGTCACTTCATGGACCAGGTGGCGATCGATGTACAGCACGGTCGTGCCGTCGTCCTCGGTGTGAACGACATGCTCGTCCCAGAGTTTGTCGTAGAGCGTGCGGCCCATGGGTGGTGACTTTTTGAAAACGGAACCATTGATTTTAGGCGCGGCCCCTGGTGCAGGGCAGCAAAGGGGCCACCGCGCCACACGCGCAAACAAGAAACCCGGCACCAGGCCGGGTTTTCAGACGAAAAACCGGCCGACTCAGCGCTGGTCGATCAGCTTCACGTCACGGGTTGGCGAGCCGTTGAACAGCTGCCGCGGGCGGCCGATCTTGTACTCGGGGTCGCTGATCATCTCGTTGAGCTGAGCGATCCAGCCCACCGTGCGGGCCAGCGCGAAGATCGCGGTGAACAGCGACACCGGGATGCCGATCGCGCGCTGCACGATGCCCGAGTAGAAGTCGACGTTCGGGTACAGCTTGCGCGACACGAAGTAATCGTCTTCCAGCGCGATCTTTTCCAGCGCCATCGCCAGCTTCAGGATCGGGTCGTTGTTCTTGCCCATCGCGGTGAGGACTTCGTGACAGGTCTCACGCATCAGCTTGGCGCGCGGGTCGTAGTTCTTGTAAACACGGTGCCCGAAGCCCATCAGCTTGACGTTGGAGTTCTTGTCCTTGACCTGTTTGATGAATTCGCCGATCTTCTCGACGCCGCCCATCTTCTGGACGTCTTCGAGCATGTTGAGCGCCGCCTCGTTGGCGCCGCCGTGCGCCGGGCCCCAGAGGCAGGCCACGCCGGCCGCGATCGCCGCGAACGGGTTGGTGCCCGACGAGCCGCACAGGCGCACCGTCGACGTACTGGCATTCTGCTCGTGGTCGGCATGCAGGATGAAGATGCGGTCCATCGCGCGCACCAGCACGTCGTCCGGCACATAGTCCTCACACGGCGTGGCGAACATCATGCGCATGAAGTTGCCGGCATAGCTGAGGTCGTTCTTCGGGTAGATGTAGGGCTGGCCGATCGAGTACTTGTAAGCCATCGCCACGAGCGTCGGCATCTTCGCGATCAGGCGTATCGCCGAGATCTCGCGGTGCTCGGGGTTATTGATGTCGGTGCTGTCGTGATAGAAGGCCGACAAGCCACCGACCAGGCCGGTCATGATGGCCATCGGATGCGCATCGCGGCGGAAACCGCGCAGGAAGAATTGCATCTGCTCGTTGACCATCGTGTGGCGCGTCACGAGCTTGGTGAAGTCGTCCTTCTGGGTCGCATTCGGCAACTCCCCGTGCAGCAGCAGATGGCAGGTTTCCATGAAATCGCATTTCGTGGCCAGCTGCTCGATCGGGTAGCCGCGGTACAGCAGCTCACCCTTGTCGCCATCGATGTAGGTGATCTTCGACTGGCACGACGCGGTGGACAGGAAACCGGGGTCGTAGGTGAACTTGCCGGTTTGCCCATACAGCTTGCGGATGTCGATCACGTCCGGTCCGACCGACCCTTTGAAGATCGGCAAGTCCATGCTCGGACTGCCGTCAGAGAACGACAGGGTGGCTTTGACGTCGGAGGGGGTCATGGTCGGTCCTTGGGGCTAAGTCGTCGTGGAAGTGGAGGTATTACAGCAAGCGGCTCATCGAGGTTCGCGCATCAGACGCAGGACCTCGTGGGTGCTGTCGTCGAACAACCCGTCTTCCGGCTCGCGGCGCGTCAGCAACAGATCCAGAAGGTCGTTGTCCGACAAATCCATCAGCGCCAGCAGGCCGTCGGCCTGGCTCTGCGTCAGGCTGGTTTCGTGGCGCGAGAAAAAGCGTTCGACGAACAAATCGTTCTCCAGCAGCCCTCGCCGGCAGCGCCAGCGCAGCTTGCTCAAGGCGCGTTCGTCGATCAGGGCGTCCATGGCATCGAATCGTGAGCAGTGGCCGTGGCGTCAAATCGCCCGGCGGATCATCATTTCTTTGATTTTGCCGATGGCCTTGGTCGGGTTCAGACCTTTCGGGCAGACATCAACGCAATTCATGATCGTGTGGCAGCGGAACAGGCGGTACGGATCTTCGAGATTGTCCAGCCGGCCTTCGGTGTCCTGGTCGCGGCTGTCGGCGATGAATCGATACGCTTGCAAGAGTCCTGCCGGGCCGACGAACTTGTCCGGGTTCCACCAGAAACTGGGGCAGCTGGTTGAGCAGCTGGCGCACAGGATGCATTCGTACAAGCCATTGAGCTCATCACGCTCCTCAGGGCTCTGCAGACGCTCCTTCTCCGGCGGGAATTCGTCGTTGACCAGGTACGGCTTGATCGAGTTGTACTGCTTGAAGAACTGCGTCATGTCGACAATCAGATCGCGGATCACCGGCAGGCCGGGCAGCGGCTTCAGCACCACCACGCCGGGCAAGGTGCGCATGTTGGTCAAGCAGGCCAGACCATTCTTGCCGTTGATGTTCATCGCATCCGACCCACACACGCCCTCGCGGCACGAGCGGCGGAAGGAGAGCGTCGGGTCGACCTCCTTCAGCTTGTTCAGCGCATCGAGCAGCATGCGCTCGCTGCCGTCGAGCTCGACTTCCAGCGTGTGCATCCGCGGCTTGGTGTCGGTGTCGGGGTCGTAGCGGTAGATCTGGAACACGCGCTTGGTCATGACTGCTCTCCGTCGCGGTGATTGAAATGGGCGTTCGATGGATGCATGACGATCAGAAGGTGCGCACCACAGGCGGGATCGATTCCGCCGTCAGCGGCTTCAGGTTCACCGGCTTGTAGTCGAGGCGGCTGCCGTCGCGGTACCAGAGCGTGTGCTTGAGCCACACCTTGTCGTTGCGGCCATTCGGGAATTCGGTCGAGTTGGCGTAGTCGTCGACGGTGTGCGCGCCGCGGCTTTCATGGCGCGCAGCCGCCGACACTATTGTCGCCAGCGCGACCTCAATCAAATTCTCGACTTCCAGCGCCTCGATGCGCGCGGTGTTGAACACCTTCGACTTGTCGGCCAGATGGATGTGCTTGACGCGTTCGGCGAGCTTCTTGATTTCGAGCACGCCCGCGTCCATCGTTGCCTGGGTGCGGAACACGCCAGCGTGGCGCTGCATCGACGCGCGGATGTCGTTGGCCACGGTCTGGGCGTACTCGCCGCCAGTGCTGGCTTCGTACTTGTTCAGCCGGCCCAGCGTGAAGTCGGCGGCATCGGTCGGCAGCGCCTTGTGCGATTTCGTCTTCAACGCGCTGTCGACGATGTGGTTGCCCGCCGCCCGGCCGAACACCAGCAGATCGAGCAGCGAATTGGTGCCGAGGCGGTTGGCCCCGTGCACGCTGACACAAGCGCATTCGCCGACCGCGTACAAGCCCTTGACGATGTCATTGGGCTGGCCGTTCTTCGGCGCGACCACCTGGCCGTGGATGTTCGTCGGGATGCCACCCATCTGGTAATGGATGGTCGGCACCACAGGAATCGGTTCCTTGGTGATGTCGACGTTGGCGAAGTTGTGGCCGATCTCGTAGACCGAGGGCAGCCGCTTCATGATGGTTTCGGCGCCCAGGTGGGTCATATCGAGCACGACATGGTCCTTGTTCGGACCGCAGCCACGCCCTTCCTTGATCTCCTGGTCCATGCAACGCGAGACGAAATCGCGAGGGGCCAGATCCTTCAGCGTCGGCGCGTAGCGCTCCATAAAGCGCTCGCCATTGGCGTTGCGCAGGATCGCGCCCTCGCCGCGGCAACCTTCGGTCAGCAGGACACCGGCTCCGGCCACGCCGGTCGGGTGAAACTGCCAGAACTCCATGTCCTCGAGCGGGATGCCCGCGCGGGAGGCCATGCCCAAGCCGTCACCGGTGTTGATGAACGCATTGGTGGATGCTGCAAAGATGCGGCCGGCGCCACCGGTGGCCATCAGCGTGGTCTTGGCTTCGAGGATGTGCACCTCGCCGGTTTCCATCTCCAACGCCGTCACGCCGACCACGTCGCCCTCGGCATCACGAATCAAATCGAGCGCCATCCACTCGACGAAGAAATTGGTGCGCGCCTTGACGTTCTGCTGGTACAGCGTGTGCAGCATCGCGTGGCCGGTGCGGTCGGCCGCGGCGCAGGCGCGCTGCACCGGCTTTTCGCCGTAATTGGCAGTGTGGCCGCCGAACGGGCGCTGGTAGATCGTGCCATCTGGGTTGCGGTCGAACGGCATGCCGAAGTGTTCGAGTTCGTAAACCACTTTCGGCGCTTCGCGGCACATGAACTCGATCGCGTCCTGGTCGCCCAGCCAGTCGCTGCCCTTCACCGTGTCATAAAAGTGATAGTGCCAGTTGTCTTCCGACATGTTGCCGAGGCTCGCACCAATGCCGCCTTGCGCGGCCACGGTGTGCGAACGGGTCGGGAACACTTTGGAGAGCACCGCGACATTCAACCCGGCACGCGCAAGCTGCAACGAAGCGCGCATGCCCGAACCCCCGGCACCGACGATCACCACGTCAAATTTGCGCTTCGCAAGGGGCGCGCTCAACGCGCTCATGGCCGACGAACCCTTCTGCATCACAGTCTCCACAGCACTTGAATCGCCCAGCCCGTGCAGCCCACCAACCAGGCGATGGTGAACACCTGCAGCGCCAAGCGCACGCCGACCGGCTTCACGTAGTCCATCCACACATCACGCATGCCCACCCAGGCGTGGTACAGCAGCGAGACGATGACGACGAAGGTCAGCACCTTCATCCATTGCGCGGCGAAGATGCCGGCCCATTTGTCGTAGCCCATCTCGCCAGGCAACAGCACCTGCACGATGACCGCGATGGTGAACAGGGCCATCAAACCCGCGGTGACGCGCTGCGACAGCCAGTCGCGCAAGCCGTAGTGCGCACCGACGACGATGCGCTTCGATCCGAAATTCTGTGCCATGGGTCCGGGGGGGGTCAGAAAAAGAGCTTGGCGCCGAGCAGCACCGTCAGCACGACGCTCAGGCTCAAGGTCACCAAGGCGGAGTTGTGACCGAATTCCTTGGTCACCGCATGCGTCATGTCCATCCACAGGTGGCGGATGCCGGCGATGAAATGGTGCAGAAAGGCCCAGATCAGGCCCAGCGCGATCAGCTTGAACAACCAGCCGGGCAGAAAGCCCGCACCGCTCGAAAAAACCGAGGTGAACCCGGCATAGCTGATCTCGGAGGTGACGCTGGCGTCGAACATCCAGATGATGAAAGGCATCAGCAGGAACATGCCGACACCGCTGACCCGGTGCAGGATCGACACGATGCCCGCGGGCGGCAGCCGGTACTTGACGATCTGGCTGACGTGGATGTTGCGGTAGGTGGGCCGCGGCTTCAGGGTGTCTGACATCTCCAACTTTCTCGTGCCCGCTCGAAACGGTTGACGGAGTTTATTGCAATGCAGCACGCGGGAATTTCTGCGGCCTTCCGAGGCCGCACCGCGGCGACATCGCAGCGCGCTTGGCCGCGTGCATCAGCTGAGTGCATTCCGATAGTGGTACCCCGCGGTGTTGTACAGGCCGTGGCGGAGCTCGACCGGCTTGTCGTCATAGGTGAAGGACAGGCGCTCGACGCTGAGCAACGGGTGCCCGATCTCGACACCGAGCGGAGGCGCTGACTCGGCATCGGCCACGACGGCGCGGATCTTTTCTTCGGCGCGGATCATGTGTACGCCGAACTCGCTTTCGAACAGCCCGTACATCGGCCCCCTGTAGCCACTCAGCCGTTCGGCGGTCAGTCCCTTGAACAGCAGACCCGGCAGCCAGATGTCGTCGAACACCACTGGCACACCATTGAAAGTCAGCACACGCCGCACATTGACCACCGCGTCGCCCGACTTCAAGGCCAGCAACCGTGCCACGTCGGCAGGCGAGCGCAGCCGGCGGCAGTCGATGAAACGGCGTTGCACCCGGCCCGCATCGTCCCCGTCGGGCATCAATCGCAGAAAACGGTACTGATTCTGCTGTTCGGCGTGCGTGGCAACGAAGGTGCCCTTGCCCTGGCGGCGCACCAGCAGGTTCTCGGCCGACAACTCCTCGATGGCCTTGCGCACCGTGCCCTGGCTGACCTTGAAGCGCCCCGCCAGCTCCATTTCGCTGGGAATCGCTTCACCCGGGCGCCACTCCCCAACGCGCAGGCTGCGCGTCATCAGCGTCTTGATCTGCTGATAGAGCGGGCTGAACGCAGGAGACGCGCCGTGGTCCGCGCGGGCCGCGGCCGCCAGGGACGGCTGGGCAGCAGGAACGGCAGCGGTTTTCATGACGGGATTGCAGCACAGGAACAGCGCCAGCGTCCAGCCAGAATCGCTGATTGTCGTCAGATATCTTATGTAAGACAGAAGACTTTTGACTCGCTGCGGGTTCACCCCTACACTTGGGTGTCTGGGTGAATACAATTTGGCAGCGGTGGTGCCTTGTCGTTGTGCCCCGCCCCCGCGCCCTGC
>JANXTP010000203.1 GCA_025352345.1 Burkholderiales bacterium
GCGCACTGACGATCGCGACTGCGGCGAACCCCGTCACCCCGAGCAGACAGACCCATGCCTTGCGTGTCAGATGCATGTACCGTTTTCAATGAATATGCAGCTGGTGATCATGGCGTAGATTCAGGTCTCGCAAAGGCCGAGGTGGCCGGTCGACTTTTTGGCGACCCCTTGCGGCTGCTCAGCGCTGGAGGCTTGGCTGTCGTGGACTGAATTGAAGGATTCTGATGTGTAGGCGTTTGCGGCTGGGATGGGCACGTCGGCCTTGCCGCGCGGTGTGTGAACCGAACTGCCTGCGTTCCGATGAGTGACCGTGGCGTTGTCTGCCGCTGGCGATGGTTCAGGTACGTCAGTGGCGCGATAGCGGCCTCGGCGCTCTGCCTGGGTGTTGGGCTCGCGCAGAACCATCCTGCGGCGCCTGCGGCCGTTCTGCTGACGTTCCTGGTGTGGAGCGCGTGGGTTGCCAGACGACCCGGCGACTGGTTATTTGTCTTGCCTGCGGCTTTGCCGCTGCTGAACTTCGCGCCGTGGACCGGCTGGATCGTCGTCGATGAATTCGACCTTCTGTGGCTGGGCGTGGCCTGCGGCGGATATGCACGGATGGCATTCACGAGCCGTATGCCGCACGACCTGGCAGGTGATTCATGGCGCCCACGCCCGGCCGTCATCGTGGCAGCAATCACCTTCGGCCTCTTCAGCGGTGTGGCCTGTGTCCGCGGCATGTCGCTGGCGAATGACCTCACATTCAGTCTGTTTCAGGGCGAGGCCGATCCGCTGAACGCATGGCGCGTGTTTAAAAGCTTGCCGGTCGCAGCCTTGCTGTGGCCTTTGCTGCGGAGCGAGATCCGTGTCGATACCTATGCCGGGGTGAGGTCACTCGCCTGGGGCATGGTGAGCGGCCTTGCGGTGGTCACGCTCGCGGTGCTGTCGGAGCGACTGGCCTACACCGGCCTGTGGGATTTCTCGACCCGCTACCGCACCACCGCGTTGTTCTGGGAAATGCATGTCGGCGGCGCGGCGATCGATGCCTATCTGGCGCTGGCCACGCCATTTGTCGCCTGGGCCCTGTGGACCACCCGCACACCGCTGCGCTGGGCCGTGCTGGCGGTGCTGGCGCTGCTCACCGGGTATGCGTGCTTGACCACGTTCTCGCGTGGTGTCTACGGCGCGGTGCTCGGTTCCTTGTTGCTGCTGGCGTTCCTGCTGCGTTGGCGTCGATTGCCGTATCTGCGCATCCGATGGCGCACGCTGGCCGGTACTGCGTTGACGCTGGCGCTGGCACTCGAGGTGGTGGCTGTGCTGGGGCTGGGTTCTTATATGCGCGAGCGTATCGGCGCCAGCGATCACGACCTGGGCAGCCGTCTTCAGCATTGGCGTCATGGGGTGGATCTGCTGCACACCCCGGCAGACTGGCTGCTGGGTATCGGTGCCGGGCGGCTGCCTGCCGCCTACGCCGGCGAGGTGCCTCGGCGTGAGTTTCCGGGTGAGGTGAAATTCGTCGAGGCCACCAGCCCGACCGACTCAGCTTTCGTTCGCGTGCTCGGGCCGAAGACGCGGTCGGACATCGACGGGCTGCTTGCCTTGACGCAGCGGGTCGCATTGAATCCCGCGGGGCTGCACCGGGTGGCGTTCGACGTCCGTGCCACCGTGCCGACCGACGTGCGCTTCTCGTTGTGCGAGTTGCACCTGCTCTATCCGAGGCACTGTCAGTCGGGCTGGTTGCGCATACCGCCGACCGGCTCGCAGTGGCATCACGGTATGGCGCTCCTGCGGGGGCCGCCGCTTGATCCGGGCAGCTTCTGGGCCCCGCGACAGGGTGTGTTTTCAGTCTCTATCTTCGAGGCGGGCCAGCAGGCCGACTTCCGCCATCTCAGCCTGGTCGGTCCCGACCGGCTGGAGCGGCTCGTCAACCGGAATTTCGCCCACGGCATGGCGCGCTGGTTCCCGTCGGCGCAGGGCTACTACATCCCGTGGCACATCGACAGCCTGTGGCTCGAACTGCTGATCGAGCGCGGGCTGCTTGCCATGGGGGCATTCGCCGTCTGCATGGCATGGGTTGTGTGGAGCCTGGTCGGTGCGGTGCTGCGGCGCGATACGGCAATCCATCCGATCGCGCCGTTCCTCGCTGCATCGCTGTGCGGCGGCTTGTGCGTGGGCCTGGTCAGCAGCGTGATGGATGTGCCGCGTGTCGCGCTGCTGCTGCTGCTGCTGGCGATCTTCTCGGTCGAGATCAGCAACGCGCCGCGCGATCGCGGTGGTTCGCGGGCGGTCGTCGATTGAGGTGCTGCCTCAGCGCGACGCAGCCGTGCCCTGGCGCTGCGCCTGCAGGATGTACCAGCGCATCGCCTGGGCCAGACCTTCGCCGATGCGGTGGCTGGGCCGGTAGCCCAGGCGGTCGGCGGCCTTGCCGATGTCGGCCTGCGAATGCAGCACGTCGCCAGGCCGGAAATCGGCATGCACCGGCTGCACGTTGCTCAACTGCGGGAAGGTCGGTGCCAGGTGCTGACGCAGCAGCGCGAACAACTCGTTCAGGCTGGTGCGGTCGCCCACCGCCACGTTATAGATCTGGTTGATGGCGTCGCCGCGTTGCGTGCAGGCAGCCAGCAGGTTGGCCTGCACGGCGTTGGCGACGAAGCAGAAGTCACGGCTGGTGTGGCCGTCGCCGTTGATCTGTACCGGGCGGCCGTCGATCAGCGCGGCTATCCATTTCGGGATGACGGCCGCATAGGCACCGTTCGGGTCCTGGCGCGGCCCGAAGACATTGAAGTAGCGCAGGCCGATGCTCTGCAGCCCGTAGGCGCGGGCGAACACATCGGCATACAGCTCGTTGACGAGCTTGGTCACGGCGTAGGGTGACAGCGGCGCGCCGATGTTCGCCTCGACCTTGGGCAATGCCGGGTGGTCGCCGTAGGTGGAACTGCTGGCGGCGTAAACGAAGCGCTGCACCTTGGCGTCGCGCGCGGCGACCAGCATGTTCAGGAAGCCATCGACGTTGACAGCGTTGGTGGTCACCGGGTCAGCGATTGAGCGCGGCACACTGCCGAGTGCGGCCTGGTGCAGCACGAGATCGACGCCGGTACACGCGGCCTGGCAGTCGGCCAACTGGCGGATGTCGCCGCGGATAAAGTTGAAGCGCGCCCACCGATCGGTGCCCACCAGCGAGCGCACCTCATCGAGGTTGCGCTGGTGGCCGGTGGCGAAATTGTCCAGCCCGACCACGCGCTGATCGAGCGCCAGCAAGGCTTCCAGCAGGTTCGATCCGATGAAGCCGGCAACGCCGGTCACCAACCAAGTTTTCGGGGCAGTGCGCAGTGCGGATTGCAGCGCCGCATAGGGTGTGGATGCAGGCGTCACAGCCGCCATAGATCGTGCCCTGCCTGTGCCACCGTGGCCGGGTCGTAGACCGACTTCACATCGGCGAACACGCCGCGGGGCTTCAGCTTGCCGAGCAGCTTCAACACGCCCATCTGCTTGTACGGCTGGTGCGCCACCGCGGCGATGATCGCCGAGGCCTGCGGCAGTTGGTCCCACGCGGTCAGGCCGATGCCGTACTCGTGCAGGCATTCCTGGTTGTCGGCCAGCGGGTCGTGCACATGCACCTTGACGCCGTACGTCTGCAGTTCGCGGATCACATCGATCACCTTGCTGTTGCGCAGGTCCGGGCAGTCTTCCTTGAAGGTCATGCCGAGCACGATGATGTCTGCGTCCTTCACGGCCTGACCCGCCGCGATCATCCGCTTGACCGTCTGTTCGGCCACGTACTTGCCCATGCTGTCGTTGATGCGACGGCCGGCGAGGATGACCTGCGGCTGGTAGCCGAGCATCTCCGCCTTGTGCGTCAGGTAGTACGGATCGACGCCAATGCAATGGCCGCCAACCAGGCCCGGTCGGAACGGCAGGAAGTTCCACTTGGTGCCTGCCGCTTCCAACACTTCGAGCGTGTCGATGCCCATGCGGTTGAAGATCAATGACAGCTCGTTCATCAGTGCGATGTTCAGGTCGCGCTGGGTGTTCTCGATCACCTTGGCGGCTTCAGCGACACGGATGCTGCTGGCGGGGTAGACACCCGCGTCGATGATGTCGCCGTACAGTTTTTGCACCACGGCAAGCGTCTCAGGTGTGTCGCCTGAGACCAGCTTGACGATCTTGGTGAGCGTGCGCAGCTTGTCACCGGGGTTGATGCGTTCGGGCGAGTAGCCGATGTTGAAGTCCTGCTTCCACTTGAGGCCCGAGAACTTCTCGAGCACCGGCACGCAAATCTCTTCCGTCGCGCCGGGGTACACCGTCGATTCATAGACGACGATCGCGCCGCGTTTCATGTGGCGACCGACCGTCTCCGAGCTGCTGACGAGCGGAAAGAAATCGGGGCGGCGCGCGTCGTCGATCGGTGTGGGCACGGCGACGACGATGAAGTCGGCGTCCTTCAAGGCCGCGCCATCGGTGGTGCAGTTGAGCAGCGTGGCCGCGCGCAGTTGCTCGGACGACACCTCGCCGGTCGGGTCCTCGAACCGCCGATAGGCCTCGACCTTGCGCTGCGACAGGTCGAAGCCGATGGTCGGAAAGCGCTTGCCGAACTCGACCGCCAGCGGCAAACCGACGTAACCCAGGCCGACGACCGCGATGACGGGAGACTGAGTACTCATGTTCCAGACCGCTTCAAGGATAGACAAATAAGTTTCGCATGGTCGCTTTCAGCCACACCCTCGTGATTCGTGAGTTGTGTGGCGATCCAGACGCATTTGCTTGCATCCGGGCGTGTCCGCACAGCCTGTGAACGACCGTTCAGTCGGGTTCGCGTCGCGGCCGCCACAGCCACCAGAGCAGCGCCTTGCAACGGCCGATCAGCGTCGGTCTGGGACGACGGCGGCGCGGCGCGGCGACCGGTGGCGTGGCGAGTGCTGCGTTGACCTCATCGGCCCAGGTCGAATCCGTCGCTGTCTCGGGGCTGTATGACGGGGCCGCTGGTGGCGGTTTGACGATAGCGGGCGTGAGTGCCCCAGGCTGGCTGCCCTGGAACGGTTCGCAGTCGTTGTCAGTCGCCGTGCGGTTCAGTGTGTCCTCGATGAGGGCGTAGACGTCCTGTGTCTTGATCGGCGAGCGCACGGGCGTCGGTGGCTTGATCGGCGCTGGCGTCGGCGCCGGTGAGGCGTGAGGCGCGATGGCAATCGCCTGCGCTGGCGCGACTGGCAGTGCGGCCGCCACCTCAGCGGGCCGTGCCGAGGTCGGTGGCGGTTTGACCGCAGCAACACCGGGCAACTTCAGCGAGAAATCGTCGAAACCGGGGATGCGGCTGCGAAGTCCGGCCAAGGCTGGGCGCGCGTCCTCGTTCAATGACAGCAGGAAGTTGGCCGGCAGCTGCGAGGCATTCAGCGCCTCGACCAGCTCGTCGGTGAATTCGGCGACGCCGTCACCCTGTGGCGACAGGCGCAAGAACTCCTCGAATCGATCGAGGAGAACGATGAGGTGGAGGTCGAAACGCTCGCCGAGGGCGTGGATGCTGTCGGTCAGTCGTTGTGGCTGCGCGGGCGGCGCCGACTCGGTGGGGCTGACAGCCCGCCGAATCGTGGCGAGCAGGGTGGTCAACGGTGTGCCTGACCAATCGTCGAACAGCACCACCACCTCACGCTTGCGGCGCGCTGCGCTGCTGCGTGCCCGTCGGTCGGGAAACGGCACCACGACCCCGGCGTCGCGGGCGGAGGGCGATGCCGGCTGGTCTTCCATGCGCCGCTGCAGCAAGGGCAGCAGCGACGATTGCAGGAAGGCGGACTTGTCAGAGCCGGGCTCGCCGAACAGCAAGAACAGCCGCGAGCTGCGCAGCAGCGCCACCAGCAGGCGAGCCTCCTGGGCCAGCGGTGAGCCCGCAGGGTCGCAGTCCGATGGGGCGGTCATCAAGGCGTGGCTTCTCGCGGTCGGGGTGTGAAGCGCCGACCCTGCCAGTCAATACGGCGCCTGCCGTGCATCACAGGTAGAACCGCAGTGCCAGCTCGATGGTGCGGCTTTGCGGGACGCTGCCGAAAATGGACTGACGCGATCCGGAGAATTGCTGCCATTGCGCGACCAGATCGACCCGGTCCCAGTGGTAGCGCGCTTCCAGCCACTGCACGCGGCTGCGGGTTTCGTTTTCGCGACGCACAAAGGCGGACAGATCGAGCCGGCGCACCAGCGCGTCTTTCCACATGGCGTAGACGAAACCGGCGCTGCGGGCGGGCAGGTCCTGCAGCGTCTGGCTGGTGTCAAGCAGGCCCAGCTGGCCAAATGGGTTGATCCCCGGCAGTGCGCGCCACTGGCGACGCGTGGGCCCTGCTTCGTTGTATTCGGCCTCGGCCGTGAGGCTCAGGTTGAACGCGGTGGTGTAGGTCAGGCCCACCGCCGCGCGGCTGTGGAAGCGCTTGTCGGCGTTGGTGCCCAGCGTTTGCGTGATCAGCGACGGCCCTTTGCCGGCACTGAATTCGCCGAACACCACCGTGGCGTCGCCGACCAGCCCGGACAGGTTCAGGCCCAGTTGCTCACGGATGCCTTCACCGCCGTACAGCAGCACTTCCGCGTTCAGTTTGTCGCTGAACTTGGTGCTGCCCACCAGCAGCCAGCGGTTGTTCGGGTTGGTGGCACCCACGTTCAACGAGAAAGTCCCGGTGTTCGGCTTGTCGGCAAGGTGCGGCGAATAGGCTGCCGTCAGCGATCCCACGCTCCACAGTTGCTGACCCTGCAGCACGACGGTGCCCTGGCGGTTCTCGCGCAGCACCGCCGGATCGAGCGAGACGATGGAGCGCACCGCGCCTTCCTTGAACCAGTCGGTCGGGTTGTAGCCGTAGGCCGAGCCGTGCCGCACATTGACACGCCCGAGATCGATGATCTGGTGGTCGGTCGGCGCCCAGCTCAGGTAGGCCTCGCGCACCGTGTTGACGTCTCCTTCGACGCCACGGCGATTGCTGTGGCGAAGATCCAGTCGGTCGGAGAACACTGCGCGCAGTCCAGGCGTCAGCGTCGCGTCGACACGTCCGTCGATCGAGGCGCGGTGGGACTCGTAGCGCGGGTCGGGGTCGTCGATCGAGGTGCGGCGCAGGCTGCCTTCGATGAAAAGGCGCCACGGCCGTGCCACAGCCACCGGCTCGGTGGGCGCCTTGTCGGCCAGCGACAGCGCGTCCAGGTCATCGGGCGGTGCATCAGGCGCCGCAGCGGCGCCTGCGGCGGTCGCTGACAACGCAGTCCACATCAGCAGGGCGGACAAGGCAGGGTGGCGGCGCATGGTCACTCCGGTTTGAAGCGCGGAAGGTAATCGCGTTGCAGCCAGGCCTCGGGCACATCGCGCCAAGCGTAATCGCTGTAGCGCATGACGGTCACCCAGGCCGGATCGAGCCCGTCGATGATGACCACCTCGGTCGGGCGCTCATGGCCCAATTGCGGCTGGAACTTGCGGTAGTAGGCGGTTTTCAGCAGATGGCCGCTCTCGGCAAAAAAGCGCGCCTTGACGGGCCGCGCGGTTCCGGCCTCGACCCACATCTCGACATGGTGGTAAGTGACATCGGGCGACGCGGCCGCCAGCATGAGCTTGTGGCAATGGCGCGGCACGCGCTCACCATCGACGATGTCTTCCTCACCCTCCAGCGCGGCCACGTAGTCCTTGGCCATGTTGACGGTGACCACGTCGCCGTTGGAAGCCTGGCCGAGCAGCCGCTGTTGTGGCGACAGCCGGATGCTGGCCTGGCTGGCCGGGTCGAAGAACCACAGGTCGTTGCCGTTCTTCAGCATCAGCTTGTTGACATCGCGCACCGGCGCGGCGAAGCGGATCAGGCTGCGGTACTGCCCACTGTTGGTGTCGGCCTTTGAGTACACCGAGAGCGTGTTGTTGTCGGTCTGCTTGGCGCTGCGGTACTCGATCAGGTTCACCGTGACCGCGAACGACCGGGACGGATTGCGCACCGCATCGCTGGCGGCCAGGATCGACTGCGCCTCGGTGGCGGCGTGCGCCGAGGGCATCGGGCCCAGGCCGGTGATCAGCGCGATCAGGGCTGCGGACAGGTACAGGCGCATCGTGACGGCTACTTGGCGGGGGTGCTCAGACATGGCGCAAGGCATCGACGATGTTCATGCGGGCCGCGCGCGCTGCCGGCAGGATGGCAGACAGTGCGGCAACGATCACCAGCGCTACGGCACTGCCGATCATCAAGGTGTTTTCGCCTGTCAACCGCACAGACAGCGCGACCTGCTCGACACGGCCTGGCGGGATCCACGACAGGTGCAGCAGATTGAACAAGCGTTCGCCGGCCATCGCAGCCCCCAGGCCCAGCACGGCCCCGAAACAGCCCAGCATGATGCCCTCGGTGACGAACATCGCCCGGATGCCGCGTTGCCGCAGGCCGATCGCGCGCAGCGTGCCGATCTCCACCGTGCGCTCGATGATCGCCATGCTCATCGTGTTGGTCACGGTGAACAGCACGATGGCACCGATCAGCACCGAGATGAAGCTGAAGATGGCGTTGAACATCGCCAGCGTCTGGCCATAAAACGGGTTCAGCGTTTCGTAGTCGATCACGGCCAGCGATTCGTCCTTGAAGGTGGTGCTCAGCAAGGTCTCCAGCCGCTTGCGGGCCTGCGGGATCTGCGCAGTGTGCTTGAGCTGCAGAACGATCGCCGTCACCTGCGGCGGGGCGGCACCGAAGATCAGCCGCTGCGCCTGCGACAGGTGCAGGCTGACCGACACGTCGTCGAGCTCCTTGACGCCCTGAAACTCCGCGCGCAGCACGTTGACGGCTGACACATTGGGCGCGCCGCGTGAATTGGTCGCGAGGATCTCGATGCGGGGCTGCCCCGGCGTCGCGGCGGCCTCTGGCGCGGTGGTCCGGGTCGCCAGGGCGGCGATGTCGTTGTCCAGCGCGGCGCCGTCTGCGGCGGGCTTGGCGGCCTCCGGCGGGCAATCCGGCACGCTCAATGCCGAGCACAGCTGCAGCACGCGCGCCACGCCGGTGCCGATCACCGCGCTGTCCAGCGGCGTGCCGGCCAGCGACAGGTGTTTCGACAGGATGCGGCGACCGTAGTCGTTCCACAGGCGCATGTGGGCCTGGTCTTCCACCACGCTGCCGTTGACCCACACCGTGCGCGACACGCCGGCCGAGAAATTGCCGGCGATGCCGCCGAACTGCAGCGTCGGCGTGACCACCGTCACCAGTTCTGCCAGCTCGGGATCTTGCTTGACGGCCTTGAGGATGCGCTCGTAGTTCGCAATGCCGTAAGCCGCCGGGTTGCCGCTGCCGAAGCGGAAATAGTCCTTGTGCTGGATCTGCAGGTGGCCGGTGGTTTTCACGCAATCGGTCTGGATGGCGTAGTTGATGTCGCGGATGTAACCCCCGAACAGCAGGATGGCCATCAAGCCCAGCACCATCGCGATCAGCGTCATCAGCGAGCGCCTGCGGTTGCGCAGCAGGTTGCGCCAGGCGAGCGACACGGTGTTCATGTGCGCGACTCCGCCATCGCCAGGCGCCGTTCGATCGAGGTGATGCGCCCGTCGTGGATGTGCACTGCGTCATCGGCGGCTTCGAGCACCTTCGGGTCGTGCGACGAGAAGATGAACGACACCTTGTGGCGCTGCTGCATTTCGCGCATCAGCGCGATGATGTCGCTGCCGGTCTTGCTGTCGAGGTTGGCGGTCGGCTCATCGGCCAGCACCAGCTGGGGCTGCAGCGCCAGCGCCCGGGCAATCGCCACTCGCTGTCGCTGTCCGCCGGACAACTGGCCCGGCCGGTTTCTTGCTCGATCGGCCAGCCCCACAGCTTCCAGCAGCGCGGTGACGCGGGCGCGACGCTTGTCCGCCGGCACGCCGGTCAGCACCAGCGGGTACTCGACGTTCTCATAGGCGGTCAGTACCTGCAGCAGGTTGAAGTTCTGGAACACGAAGCCGAGCTGGCGCGCGCGGAAGTCCGACAGCGTGTCGTCGTCCATCTTCTGCACCGCCCTGCCGCCGACCATGATCGAGCCTTCATCTGCCCGGTCGATGCAGCCGATCAGGTTGAGCAAGGTGGTCTTGCCGCTGCCCGACGGCCCCGAGATCACGGTGAATCGATTTGGCAGGATGACAAGGTTGATGTCGGTCAGCGCCGGCACGTCCACCGCGTCGAGCCGGTAGGTGCGGGTCACGCCTTTCAGCACCACCGGATGGGCGATCTGTCTCTGGCGATCTTCGGGTGGTGGTCCAATCGTCGACATGCGGTGGGGATCCTCAGGGCCGACGTGTCATCAGGAGGGCGCACGTCTGGCGTGATGGCCGTGTTTCATCGGGTGGCGAGAAAAGTCCGTCGGTGTGCGACAGCGGACCTCGACGACGATCTGAACAGTTTACTTCGCTGCTTCGCTCAGCCGGCGGCCGAGCGAAATGCCGTACGCCGCTGCGCGTGCCAGCAGCACCGGGTCGGCCGACGGCTTGATGCCCTTGGGCAGCACCAGCGGGTTGAAGGTGATCTTGTCGCAGGCACCGCCGTTGGCCGCCTCGACCTTGTCGATGTACAGCTTGCCAGCCGGCACCACCACGCGGCTGTCGGGCCATACCTGAGTCGGGTCGGTCAGCACGTCGCTCGCCTCGGCGAGCTGCACCTTGTAGTCGAACACCACCGGTGCCTTGGCGACGCGCGCACGCAGTTCGTCGGCCAGAAAGTCATTGGGCAGTGACTTGATCTGCTCATCGGTCAAGCCCAGCGTGCCGTCCTGGGGCACGAACTGCCAGCGCACGAACTGGCTGTGGCCCTTGGCGCCGATGAACTCGAAGGCATTGGCGCTCCAGTAGTTCACCGCACCGTAGCTGGCCGGCACCGGTGCCTTGGCAAGGTAGGCACCCTGCAGGGTGGTCTCGGGGTTCAGTTCCGAGAACAGTTTCAGGTTGACCGGATCGGGCTTGCCGGTGGTCGGATCGGGCAGCCGCGCGGCCATGAACGGGGCGAACTGTTGCGGCTTGCTGATGAAATACATCGGGGCTGAAATGTTCGCGGTCAGCCACTGCTCGCCCTTGGGCAGCGTGAACTGCAAGGCCATGCCGCGCACCGACTTGCTCTTGTCGCTGGCCTTCGGGTTGCCGCCGCCGACCGAAAAGCGCGCAATCACCGGGATCTTGTCGCCACTGAACACTGACGCATTCGAGAGTGCACGGCCGACGGTGTTGCCGACGAAGTAGCCGCTGGCGCACAGGCCCTTGGCCTGAGCGCGGCGGAATCCTTCGTGTTTGCCGAACAGCTTTTCAAGCGCATTGACCTGCGCCTCAGCGGCGGACGTTTGTGCACGGGCTGCCGGGATCAACGCCACAACGAGTGCCGCGAGCATGGCCGCTGGGAACATCTTCATGACATGGACCTTTTCTTCAGAGTTCAAGACACGCGGGCCGAGGCGGATTTACCTGGAGCCCGCATCGCACCCTGCGTATTCTGAGGCAGGTCATCGGGCTGCTGTGGCAGCGTTGCGCCTGCCAAGCATCACTGCCGTGCGACCCGCACCGTCAGGCAGTTGTTCCCGTCCACGCGCTGGTAAGTCACGACCCGAGCGCATTTTCGCACCAGCATCAAGCCAAGGCCGCCCGGCACCGCGTCGTCGATCGACGTCGGAGCGGCCGGTGGTGCCGCTTGCAGCGGGTCGAACGGAACGCCGTCGTCCTCGAAGCGCAGCACGATGTCGTCGGCATCCACCTGCACCGCGAGTCGGATCAGG
>JANXTP010000216.1 GCA_025352345.1 Burkholderiales bacterium
GCTTGTTGATGTCGACCACCGGCGCCGCAAAACTGACGCCCAGGCTTTCGAAATGCTTGACCTCGTCCATCACGGCAGCCACATGAAGCAACGCCTTGGACGGGATACAGCCGACATTGAGACACACGCCGCCGAGGGTGGCGTAGCGCTCGACCAGGATCACCTTGAGGCCCAGATCGGCCGCACGGAAGGCAGCAGAGTAGCCGCCGGGGCCGGCGCCGAGCACCAGCAGATCGCACTCCAGATCGGCGGCGCCTGCGTAAGTCGAAGCTGTCGGTGTGGGGGCTGTTGTGGCTGCAGGAGATGAAGCCGCTGCAGCAGGCGCGACCTGCGCCGGCGCAGATGCCGCAGGCACGCTGACGGCCGGAGCCGGAGCCGGAGCCGGAGCTGCCGCGTCCGACACCTCCAGCGTCAACACAACCGAGCCCTGCCTGACCTTGTCGCCCACCTTCACTACCAGCGCCTTGACGACACCCGCTGCCGATGACGGAATTTCCATCGACGCCTTGTCCGACTCGACCGTGATCAGCGACTGCTCGGCCTTGACCGTGTCGCCCACCTTGACCAGTACTTCGATCACGGCAACTTCGTCCAGGTCGCCGATGTCAGGCACGGTGATGTTTTGTTCGCTCATCTCGTTGTCTTTCTCAAAGCAGCACACGACGGAAGTCGGTGAGCAATTGGCCCAGGTAGGCATTGAAGCGCGCCGCCGAAGCGCCATCGATCACGCGATGGTCGTACGACAGCGACAGCGGCAGCATCAGGCGCGGCTGGAACGCCTTGCCGTCCCAGACCGGCTTCATCGCGCCCTTGGACAGCCCGAGGATCGCCACTTCAGGCGCGTTGATGATGGGTGTGAAATGGGTGCCCCCGATGCCGCCGAGCGAGCTGATCGAGATGCAACCGCCCTGCATGTCGGTCGCACCCATCTTGCCGTCGCGCGCCTTCTTGGCGAGGTCGCCCATTTCCTGGCTGATCTGCAGCAGGCCCTTCTTGTCGGCGTCTTTGAGCACCGGCACCATCAGCCCGTTGGGCGTGTCCGCCGCGAAGCCGATGTTGTAGTACTGCTTGTAGACCAGCTGATCGCCATCGAGGCTGGCGTTGAAGTCCGGAAACTTCTTCAGCGCCGCGACCATCGCCTTGATCACGAAGGCCAGCATCGTGACCTTGACGCCGGACTTCTCGTTGTCCTTGTTGGTGCTGACGCGGAAAGCTTCGAGCTCGGTGATGTCGGCCTCGTCGTTGTTGGTGACGTGCGGAATCATCACCCAGTTGCGGTGCAGGTTGGCGCCGCTGATTTTCTTGATGCGCGACAGATCCTTGCGCTCGACCGGGCCGAACTTGGTGAAGTCGACCTTGGGCCAAGGCAGCAAGTCCAGTCCGCTGCCACTGCCGCCTGCAGGCGCTTTCGCCGCCGAGGTTTGAGTCGCCTGACTGGCCTGGGTGGTGGCCTGGCCGCTCATCACCGCCTTGGTGAAGTTCTGGATGTCCAGTTCGGTGATGCGGCCCTTGAGACCGGAGCCCTTGACCTCGGCCAGCGGCACGCCGAGTTCGCGCGCGAACTTGCGGACCGACGGAGAAGCATGCGGCAGGCTGCCGGTCGGCGGCGTCGTGGTGTCGTGCTGTGCTGGCGCAGGGGCCGAGGCCCGTTCGACCACTGGAGCAGCAGTTGACGCCGAATCTGGCGCAGCCGTTGGTTGAATTGCTTGCGGTGCAGGCGGGCTTGCGGGTTGTGGCGCTGCGCCAGCGCTCGCCGCTCCTTGCAGCAGCGCAATCAGATCGCCGATATTGACGATGTCGCCAACCTTCACCCGGAGTTCCGTCAACACGCCGGCCACGGACGATGGAATCTCCATCGCCGCCTTGTCGGATTCGACGGTGATCAGCGACTGTTCTACCTTGATCGTGTCGCCGACTTTCACCAGCACCTCGATCACGGCGACGTCCTTGAAGTCGCCGATGTCCGGCACCTTGACTTCAACCGGACCCGATACGGCCGAAGACGCACTGGCGGGTGGCGGTGCAGACGCAGCGGGG
>JANXTP010000246.1 GCA_025352345.1 Burkholderiales bacterium
GAAGGCGAGCCGCTGGCGCTCGATTACGCCGCGCTCGCCACGCTGCTGCGGCGTTTCAAGATGGTGCCGGCGGCGGTGCGTGGCGGCTCGCCTGAACAGATGGCTGCGGCTGCCGAGGCTGGCCTGGGCGAAGCGCCGGACGCGCTGCCCGCCGCGGCGCGCGCGGTGGCTCCAGCGCCCCCGGTTGCGGAACCCGCACCGGTGGAAGCTGTTGCGGAACCGGTTGCTGACGCTGTGCCCACCGCGCCGGTTCCGCTTGCCGCCGCGGCGACACTGATCGTCGACAAGCCGCTGCGCTCCGGCCAGCAGGTCTATGCGCGTGGCGGCGACCTGGTGGTGCTGGCGGCGGTGAATTTCGGTGCCGAAGTGATCGCCGACGGCAGCATCCATGTCTATGCGCCGCTGCGTGGCAAGGCGATTGCAGGGGCCCGTGGCAACCACGACGCTCGCATCTTCAGCACCTGCATGGAACCCGAATTGATCTCGATCGCCGGCACCTACCGCACCACCGACAGCCCGCTGCCCGACAACGTGATCGGCAAACCCGCGCAGATCCGCCTCGACGGCGAGCGGTTGGTGTTCGAGCCGCTGGGCTGAACCCACTTCCTCTTCCTTTCCCTCCATCTCCTTTCGCCCTCGGCGACATCACATCCACAAGGACCGCCACCCATGGCCAGAATCATCGTCGTGACCTCCGGCAAGGGAGGCGTCGGCAAGACCACCACCAGCGCCAGCTTCGCCTCCGGGCTCGCGTTGCGCGGGCACAAGACCGCCGTCATCGATTTCGACGTCGGCCTGCGCAACCTCGACCTGATCATGGGCTGCGAGCGCCGCGTGGTGTACGACCTGATCAACGTGATCCACGGCGAAGCGCGGCTGAACCAGGCGCTGATCAAAGACAAGCAGTGCGACAACCTGTACGTGCTGGCTGCCTCACAAACACGCGACAAGGACGCCCTGACGCAGGACGGCGTCGAGAGAGTTTTGGAAGAGCTCGCGGGCATGGACTTCGAGTACATCGTCTGCGACTCACCGGCGGGCATCGAGACCGGGGCGCTGATGGCGATGCACTTTGCCGACGAAGCGTTGGTGGTGACCAACCCCGAGGTCTCTTCGGTGCGCGACTCCGACCGCATCCTCGGCATGCTGCACAGCAAGACGCGCCGCGCGATCGAGAAGAAGGAGCCCATCAAGGAGCACTTGCTGATCACCCGCTACAACCCGAACCGGGTGCTCGGCGGCCAGATGCTGAGCCTGAAGGACATCCACGACATCCTGCGGGTGCGGATGATCGGCGTGATCCCGGAGTCCGAATCGGTGCTCGACGCCTCGAACCAGGGTGTGCCGGCGATCCACATCAAGGGCTCCGATGTGTCGGAAGCCTACAAGGACGTGATCACCCGCTTCCTGGGCGAGGAGACCCCGCTGCGCTTTGTCGATGCGGTGAAGCCGGGTTTCTTCAAGCGCCTGTTCGGGGGGAAGTGAGCGATGGGTTTCCTGTCCTTCTTTCTCGGTGAAAAAACCAAGACCGCCAGCGTCGCCAAGGAACGGCTGCAGATCATCCTGGCGCACGAGCGCAATGGCCGCACCCGCGACCCGGCCTACCTGCCCGACCTGCAGCGCGAGCTGCTCGCGGTGATCTCGAAGTACGTGTCGGTCGGGCCCGGCGACATCAAGGTCGAGGTCGAGCGCCAGGGCGACCTGGAGGTGCTGCAGGTCAAGATCGAGTTGCCGGACGCCGCGCGCTGACGCCGCCGGATCGATGAACACGCCACGCCCGCCGAAGATTCCCGAGTCGGTGCTGGTCGTGATTCACACCGCCGACCTCGAGGTGCTGCTGATCGAGCGCGCCGACCGACCCGGCTTCTGGCAGAGCGTGACCGGTTCGAGGGATGCGCCAGACGAGCCGTTCGCGCTGACGGCGAGCCGCGAGGTCGCCGAGGAAACCGGCATCATGATCGGCTCGGCCGCGGTGCCCCTCGCGAACCTGCGAGACTGGGGCATGCGCAATGTCTACGAGATCTATCCCGTCTGGCGGCACCGCTATGCGCCGGGCGTGACCCACAACACCGAGCATGTGTTCGGCCTGCAGGTGCCGCGCGACATTGCCATCACGCTGGCGCCGCGTGAGCACACCCGCAGCGCCTGGCTGCCGTGGCGCGAGGCGGCCGACCGCTGCTTCTCGCCATCGAACGCCGAAGCGGTGCTGCAGCTGCCCAGGTTCGTGTCGGCGTGAAAGGCGTTCATCACTTGAACGCTGGCGTCTCGAAGCACCCAGGCAACGTGCTGCGTGTGGCCACCTACAACATCCACAAGGGCGTGCGCGGCGTGGGCCCGCGGCGGCGGCTGGAAATCCACAACCTGGCGCTCGGCATCGAGGCGCTGGACGCCGACCTGGTGTTCCTGCAGGAAGTGCGCAGCTCGAACCGCGCCGAGGCGCTGCAGTTTCCCGACATCCACATCGGCTGGCCGCGGATGCCGCAGGCCGATTACGTGGCGCCCGAGGGCTACACGGTGGCTTACCGCAGCAACGCGAT
Source organism: Burkholderiales bacterium (assembly GCA_025352345.1). GTDB lineage: Bacteria > Pseudomonadota > Gammaproteobacteria > Burkholderiales > Burkholderiaceae_C > PBB1. The sequence continues at coordinate 2,538 of JANXTP010000246.1, forward strand.
CACCCGCCACGGCGAGCACGGCAATGCGCTGCTGTCGCGCTGGCCGATGGGGGACATCAAGCACCACGACGTGTCCGACCACCGCTTCGAGCAACGCGGCCTGCTCCACGTACCGGTGCAGTGGAACGGCACGGCGGTGCACGCGATCGTCGCGCATCTGGGCCTGATGCACGCTGGCCGGGTGCGGCAGGTCGAGCGCATTGCCGAATTCATCGCCACCCATGTGCCGCCCGGCGAGCACCTGGTGCTCGCCGGTGACTTCAACGACTGGGGCGAGAAGCTCGACGCGCCGATCCGCAAGATGGGTCTGGAGCCCGCACGTGTCGCTGGGCAATCGCCGCTGCGCACCTTTCCGTCGCGGGTGCCGTTCTTATCGCTCGACCGTGTCTACACCCGCGGCCTGCGTTGCACTGCCACGCAGGTGCCGCGCGGGCCGGCATGGGCCCGCATGTCGGACCACCTGCCGCTGGTTGTCGAGTTGCAACTGACCTGATCGGCCCATGTCGAACGACGACCTCGTTGCACGCGCCGCTGCCGAGCGCTCTGCGCTCGAGGCGGTGTGGGGCGCCGTACCCCGGCCGGTGTTCAGCGGCGGCAACGCGGTGTCGCTGCTGCGCGGCGGTGATGCGCTGTTTCCGGCGATGGTCGAGGCCATCGATGCGGCCCGCCATGAAATCTGCGTGGCGACCTACATCTTCCACGATGACCCGGCCGCCGACCGTGTCGCCGCCGCGCTGATCCGCGCGGCCCAACGCGGCGTGCAGGTGCAGGTGGTTATCGACGGTTTCGGCACGCTGGGTGGCGTCAGCGCACTGCGGCGTCGGCTGTCATACGGCGGCGTGCAGCTGGCGGTGTACCGGCCGATCGACCGCTGGTGGAACTGGCTGCAACCCGGGCAATTGCGGCGTCTGCACCTGAAGCTGTGCGTGATCGATGCCGAGATCGGCTTCGTCGGCGGCGTCAACCTGATGGACGACCGCTTCGACCTGAACCACGGCTGGACCGACGCGCCGCGGCTCGATTTCGCGGTGCGGGCCAGCGGCCCGATCACCGGCGCCATCCACCAGACCGCGATCGCGGTCTGGTCGCGCGCGCACCTGGGCCGAACCTTCAAGGACGAAGCGCTGGCGATCGCGCGCGGTGCCGAACCGCTGGCCCGGGTGCGGCGGTTGATCAAGCGCCTGCGGTTGAACCGCCAGCGCGGCATCCAGGCAACACCGGGCGACCTGGACCCGATGCATGCCGCCTTCGTGCTGCGCGACAACGTGCGCCAGCGCCGCACCATCGAGCGCGCCTACATCGATGCGATCCGCAGCGCCCGCACGCGGGTCGATCTGATCTCGCCGTACTTCTATCCCGGGCGTCAGTTCCGCCGTGCGCTGCGCCATGCGGCCCAACGTGGCGTGCATGTCAGGCTGCTGCTGCAAGGCAAGATCGACTACCGCATCGCCAGCCTCGCCGCGCGTGCGCTGTACGACGAACTGCTGGGGAAGGGCGTGCGCATCTTCGAGTACACCCCCGCCTATCTGCACGCGAAGATCGCCGTCATCGACGACGACTGGGCAACGGTGGGCAGCTCGAACATCGACCCGCTGTCGCTGCTGCTGAACCTCGAAGCCAACGTCATCGTGCGCGACGCGGCGTTCAACACCGAGTTGTCGGCGCAGTTCGATGCCGCCATTGCGGTGTCGGCAGAAATCGACCCGACGCAGAAGTACCGACCCGGCATGCTGGGCGTGCTGCGCCGCGGCGTGGTGGCCTGGGTGTCGTACGTGTATTTACGGGTCGCGGGGGCCACCGGTCGATACTGATCTAGCCTTGGGGCCATGGCTGTTGCCGACACCGACCTGATCATCGAACGCCCGGCTGGCCTGTATTGCCCGCAGGGCGATTTCTACATCGACCCGTGGCGGCCGGTCGATCGGGCCGTCATCACCCACGCGCATGCCGACCACGCGCGCACGGGGCACAAGCACTACCTGGCGTCGGCGAAGTCGGCCGGTGTGCTGCGCTCGAGGCTGGGTGCGATCACCCTGCAAACGGTCGCCTACGGCGAGGGGGTCGAGCACCACGGTGTGCGCGTCAGCCTGCACCCGGCCGGCCATGTGCTGGGCTCGTCGCAGGTGCGCATCGAGCACGGCGGGCGGGTTTGGGTGGCGTCGGGCGACTACTTCGTCAGTGGCGACGCCGACGATCACAACCTGACCTGCGACCCGTTCGAGCCGGTGCGCTGCGACTGCTTCATCTCCGAGAGCACCTTCGGCCTGCCCATCTACCGCTGGCGGCCGCAGCGCGAGGTCTACGCCGACATCAACGCCTGGTGGCGCGCCAACGCGGAGGCCGGCCGCGCCAGCTTGCTGATGGGCTACAGCTTCGGCAAGGCGCAGCGGCTGCTGGCCGGGCTGGACGAGCACATCGGCCCGATCGTCGTGCATGCGGCGGTTGAGCCGCTGAACCGGGCCTACCGCGCCGAAGGCGTGCGGCTGCCGCCCACGCAGTTGATCAGCGAGGTGAGCGACAAGGCCAGCCTGCGTCGTGCCATCGCGATCGGCCCGCCATCGGTGCAGGACAGCAGCTGGGCGCGCGCCTTCACCGTCGGTGGCGTCGAGGCCAGCGATGCTTTTGCCAGCGGCTGGATGCAGCTGCGCGGAGCACGCCGCCGCCGTGCGGTCGACCGCGGTTTCGTGATGAGCGACCACGCCGACTGGCCCGGCCTGCAGCGCGCCATCGCCGCGACCGGCGCCGAGCGCGTCATCGTGACGCACGGCTACGAGGCGGTGATGGTGCGCTGGCTGGAACAGCAGGGGCTGCAGGCGGGGTCGTTTCGCACCGAGTTCGGTCGCGATGATGGCCCCGAGGCGATGCCGCCAGTCGCGGAGAGGAACGAGCAGGCCGAGCCCGCCGTCGAGCCATCGGGAGTTTCGGGTTGAGGCGATTCGCCGCGCTCTACGCCGCACTCGACGCCAGCACCGCGACCACCGCCAAGGTCGAGGCGCTGAAGTGCTACTTCGCCATCGCCGACGCGGCCGATGCAGCCTGGGCCGTGTATTTCCTGGCCGGCGGCAAGCCGCGCCAGGTCGTGCCGACGGGCGTGCTGCGAGCATTGGCCTGCGAGCGCGCCGGCATCGATGACTGGCTGTTCGACGAGTGCTACCAGGCAGTGGGCGACCTTGCCGAGACGATCGCGCATGTGTTGCCGCCGCCTTCGTCGCGCAGCGATGTCGGGCTGGCGGTGTGGATCGAACAGCGCCTGCTGCCGTTGCGTGACGAGACGCCCGCGACGCAGGCGGTGCGCATCGCGGCGTACTGGGATGAGCTCGACGCCGACGAACGCTTTCTGTTGACCAAGTTGATCGGCGGCGGCTTTCGGGTGGGCGTCAGCAAGCTGCTGGTGCAGCGTGCGCTGGCCGAGTGGGCCGGGCTCGATGCCAAGGTGGTCGTGCAGCGGATGATGGGCAGCACCGACAAGACCGCACGGCCTGATGCTGCGGGCTTTGCACGGCTGGTGTCGCACGAAGCCGAACCGGACCGCGATGCGGGCCAGCCGTATCCGTTCTTCCTCGCGCACCCGGTCGCAGTGCCTCAGGCCGATTTCGAGGCGGTGCTGGGCCCGGCCAGTGACTGGCTGGTCGAGTGGAAGTACGACGGCATCCGTGCGCAGGTGGTGCGGCGCGCCGGGCAGGTGTGGATCTGGTCGCGCGGCGAAGAGCTGGTGACGGAGCGCTTCCCCGAGGTCGTGTCCATCGCGCAGGCCTGGCCGGAGGGCACGGTGCTCGATGGCGAGATCCTGGTCTGGTTGCCCGACAGCGAACGGCCTGCACCGTTCAATCGGCTGCAACAGCGCATCGGCCGGAAGAACCTGACGAAGAAAATCCTCGCTGACGCGCCGGTGACGTTCATGGCCTACGACCTGCTGGAGCAAGGCGGCGTCGATCTGCGCGAACAGCCGCAGCACCTGCGGCGCAAGGCGCTGGAAGCATTGGCCGCCGACGCGCCATCGCTGCGCCTGTCGCCGCTGCTGAACGGCACGTGGCCTGAACTGGCGGCGCTGCGGGCGCAATCGCGAAGCCGAGGCGTTGAAGGCTTCATGCTGAAGCACCGCGATGCCCACTACGGCAGCGGACGCCGCAAGCAGGCCGGCGCATCGCCAGGCGCGCGGTCGCTCGCCTGGTGGAAATGGAAGGTCGAGCCCCTCAGCGCCGATGCGGTGCTGATTTATGCGCAGGCCGGCCACGGCCGCCGCGCCAGCGTCTACACCGACTACACCTTCGCGGTCTGGAACCGCACGCCGCGCGATGCGGCCGAGGCGCAGGCGGTGGTCGACGCGATCGCGGCGCGCCAGCCCGCACAGCCCGATGGCCTGCAACTGGTCGCATTCGCCAAGGCCTACGGCGGCCTGAGCGATGAGGAGTTCAAGTCGGTCGATCGCGTGATCCGGCAGACCACACTGGAGAAATTCGGCCCGGTTCGCAGCGTGCGGCCGACGATGGTGTTCGAACTCGGTTTCGAAGCCCTGAGCCGAAGCACTCGCCACAAGAGCGGCATCGCGGTGAGGTTTCCGCGCATGCTCAGAATCCGCAATGACAAGCCGCTGCACGAAGCCGACACACTCGCTACGCTCGAAGCGCTGATGCAACCTGGAGACCCGGCCAATGAACACGATGGACAAGAACACAGCGACGTACTTTGACTGCGACCTGCTGGTGATCGGCGCCGGCAGCGGCGGCGTGCGTGCCGGGCGCTTCGCAGCGCAGTGCGGGGCGCGTGTGATCGTGGTCGAAGGCGGCGCGCTCGGGGGCACCTGCGTCAACGTCGGCTGCATCCCGAAGAAGCTGTACAGCTATGCGGCGCACTACGCCGAAGCCTTCGAGCAGTCGCATGGCTACGGCTGGGAAGCCGCCACGCCGCGCTTCGATTGGGGCGTGCTGAAGACACGCCGCGCTGCTGAGATCGCGCGCTTGAACGGCATCTACGGCGGCCTGCTGAAGTCGGCCGGCGCCACGCTGGTGCGTGGCTGGGCGAGCGTGGTCGATCCGCACACGGTGGCGGTGCGGCCTGTGGCGGGCGACGCAGATTCAGAGGTGAAGCGCTACAGCGCGAAGCACATCCTGCTGGCCACC
>JANXTP010000283.1 GCA_025352345.1 Burkholderiales bacterium
CTGCCCCGCATTCGTCGGTCGCCGTGCGACACCGACAGCGCCGCGAACAAGCGCGGGCGCAAGGGCACCGTGGAATAGCTGGGAGGGGACCGCCGCAGGCGGGAGGGCACCGGCCTATGCCGCGAAAGGCCCTTGCGCTCGCGCGCGCGGCGCTACGGTTCGCACAAGGGGCGGCCGATGAGTGCGGGGTGACTCGAGCGCATGACGACGCCGATGAACCACTTGCGCCAACGTGAGTGCATAAGATTGCCGGTCGCGGCACCTGCCCCTGCGTATCCGCAATCTGATCGTTGCAATCGCGTGAGGATCTGCCCCTTGACAACTTCGCCAGCGAAGTGGATCAATAGACGAATAAGAAACCTGTCTTCGAACGGAGGAAGTTCGTTCCAGCGAAGGAGGACTTGAATGAAAGACATTCTGGTCGTTGAGGATCATCCGCTGGTGGCGGAAGCCACGGCACGGCTGCTCGAGCAGCGAGTCGCCGATATCAACGTCGTTACGGTGGGGAACGCGTCTGACGCCTTGCGCGTGATCGACCTGTCACGCGGGCGGTGGTTTCGGATTTTGCTGGATCTGACTGTGCCTGGCGCGTTCGGTTTGTCTCTGGCGAAACAGATCGTCGCTCGAGAACTGGCACCGGTTTGTTGCGTTGTCAGCGCGTGCGACCGCGACGACTACGTACAGCAATTGCGGGCGTGGGGTTTCATGGGCTATGTGGCGAAGTCCTTGCCGGTCGAAGCGCTGACGGCTCGGCTCGCTGACGTGATGCGCGGCATCGGTACGTTTCCGTCCACTTTACCCGCAGCACGCGTCGCCGGCATCCGGCTCACCGCGCGCCAGATCGAGACCCTAGAAGGCGTCCAGCGCGGAATGTCGTCCAGGCAGATCGCTGCCCAAATGCACTTGGCGGAAGGCACAGTGAACAACCAGATGGCTGCACTGATGCAACTCCTCCATGCAGAGAGCAGGTCCCACGCCGTGGCGAAGGCAATCAGTTTGGGATTGCTCGACGCGGCGACCACGGAATCTCCGGTGCCATGAGCAGCGCTCTGGAGTCGTCAGTCAGCCGTGCGTCGCCCGGCTATCGTGACCATTCGGGCGACGAACTGGCGGAGACCGCGCGACTGGCACGTGACGAAGATCCGCGGTGGAGGATGGTTCTACCCGTCACCAGTGGCACCCGCGAATTCATCATCGATCAAATGCCGGCACTGGTTTTCACGTACAGCGTAGCAATCGCCTTGATCCTCGCCGCGGCGATGATCGAGAACTCCCGCCCTCTGCCGGTGATCGCTGTCTGGTTGTTGGAGAGCAGCGTGAGTATCGCGGTGCGTGTTCTGATTTTCCGACGCATGGTTCGGGCGTCGACCGTGGAGGTCGTTACCAATGTCGGGCTGCGACTCTTGCCGGTTTTGGGCATCGTTCTTGCGGCAATTCACTGGAGCTGGACGGCGACCCTGTTCATTGGTCCCCACTTAAACCTGACCACGGTGGTGATGCTGTTAACTTACGTGATGCTCAGCATCGCGTGTCTGGGCCTCGCCCCAGCATCGCCGTTAATCTGCGCTGCCTATCTCGTTCCCATGTGGGGTGCAGTGGCAAGGATGCTGGCAGCGTCGGACTGGGCCTCCGGCTCAATCCTAGTCGCTCTCGCCGCTGCCCTGGCGGGCGTGCTCTGGTCAGGGTTTTACGTCATCGTCAGTGGCGTGCGTCGCACTCTGGTCGGCAGCGACGAAACGCACCTATTGATGCGTGAACTGCAGGAGCAGAACAGCGTAATCGAATCGCTTCGCGCCGCGGCAGCCGCCGACCTCGAGACAAGGGCCACCGTTTTCGCCAGTGCGAGTCACGATCTGCGGCAGAGGATCCATGCACTCAAGCTTCTTGCGCACGTCAATGCCGCAGGCGCAGCGGTGAAAAGTCCGTTTCGCCGGATGGTTTCGACCATCGAGGAGCTCGAGGTCTTCGTCACTGAGGTTCTCCAATTCGTGCGCTTCGACAGCGACCGCAGGACAGAACGGTTGATCGCGGTTCCGCTGCAGGAAGTGCTGCAAGGGATCGAGCTGCAGTTCGAATCGTTGGCACTTCAACGAGGCGCCACGCTTCGAACGCGCGCGACGCGGTTGTGCATACGAATGGACGCGGTGATGCTCGGCCGTGTGCTGGAGAATCGGGTCTCGAACGCGTTGAAATTCACCCGCAAGGGTGTGCTCGTGGTGGCTCGCAGGCGTTGCGAGGACGTGTGCCTGGAAGTATGGGATCAGGGTGATGGGTTGGACGCCGGTTGGCTCGAACTCGGTGCCGTCCGGAAAGCCGACGACGGCTTACGCATTCATAAGGATGGATTCGGGCTCGGTCTGATGATCGTTCGCAGACTGGTTGACACATTGGGATATCGGATCGAGGTGCGCAGCACGCCCATGCGCGGGACCCTGGTTAGGGTCGTCATTCCCATGCAGCATGTTCTTCCGGAGGGGCAACGATGAGCAATGAGACAGTGAAAGCGAGGGGTCCGGTGCCGCCGTGGAACGGCAAGCGGCTGTCTGCGGCATTCGCAGCCCGGCGCGATCGGGCATGGACGCTGGGGTACGCATCCATCGACGCGTCAGTCGTCTCGGGTCAGGCCGCATGGGAGGGAACCTTCCCGCGGGAACTCAGCGGCACGTTCCTGCGCAACGGGCCCGCGCGGCACGAACGCGGAGGGCAACGCTATGCGCACCGGTGGGATGGCGATGGAATGGTTCAGCGCTTCACGTTGAGTGCCGAAGGCGTTTCACATCTTGGTCGCTTCGTGCAGACCCGAAAACTGCTGGATGAAGATGCCTCAGGGCAAATGCTCTATAGCGGCTTTGGCACGCCGGTTGATCGAATGCAACCGACGCCGGAACGCATCGAGAACTCCAATCCAGCCAATATCAGCATCGTCAGATTCAACGATGAATACTTGGCGCTGTGGGAGGCCGGTCATCCCTACCGCATCGATCTGGACACGTTGGCGACTGCCGGCAGAGTGTCGTGGTTGGCCCCGGATCGTCCCGCCCCCTTCTCGGCGCACCCGAAGTTTGCTGCCGACGGGACCTTGTGGAATTTTGGTGTTGACCCCCTGAATGATCGCCTGCATCTGTACGGCATCAGTCGTGACGGCTCTCCTCTGTGCGCATACGAAATTCCTGTCGAGCAGATTGCACCGGTTCACGATTTTGGCTTGACGGAACGGTTTCTCGTGTTCTTGCTGCCATCGATCACCTGCAACCGCAGTCGTCTCATGAGCGGCGCGTCGTTCGCCGAGTCGTGTCAGTGGTCGCCGCAACTCGGCATGCGGGCGATCGCGGTTCGAAAGGCAGATGCCAGCATCATCGAGTTTCGCCTCCCGGCCGGATGCCTTTTCCATGTCGCGAACGCATGGGAAGAAGGCGAGCGTATTCACGTCGACTACATGGCAAGTGCCGATCCTTCCTCCCTCATGGCAGGCTGGAGTGTGATGGCGGGTGAATATCGCCACGTCAAGGGCGCGGCACTGACACGGGCCACCCTCGATCTCAAAGACAGTAGCGCTCGCCAGACAGCCTTGCTTGATCACGATGCCGAGTTCCCGTCGGTTCTGCCGGCGGATGTGGCTCGACCGTATCGACACGTCCTCTGCCTGGAGCGCTCGGAGGACAGAGCCCGTGACGTTCCGGGCTACGACCGCGTGGCCTTGATCGATGTGCATACCGCCACGCGCCAAGCCTTCGGCTTCGGCGACGACTGGTTGGTCGAAGAGCATCTGCTGTTGGCAGGCGAGCACGCTCATGCGCCGCAGTGGGCCATCGGCACGGCCGTGGATCTCCGCAACAAGGTGACGGTGGTGACGGTGTTCGACATCGACGACGTCGCCAGCGGGCCAGTGGCACGCGCTCGACTGCCGTATGCGCTACCACTGGGCCTGCACGGAACGTTTGTGCCGCATGGCGTTGCATGAGCTTCAACCATTCGCCGATGAGCAAGTGCACCTTCCCGGCCGGGTCCTCCGCAACGATGATGGGACGAGCACAAGTCCCACGAGGTGCCTATGGCCTTCACAACGACACAGGCGCGAACACCGTGCCACCGCGCAGCCGGCGCTGCGGCGCATCCGAAACCCCGCGACCGCGCCGCGTCAATCGCCGCTGGCCAAATCAGGGTGGCGCTGCATCGGAATGCCTGCGGAGTTCTTCTCGAACTTGAAGATCGCAGGTCGACTTATCCCCGCGTCATTGTCGTCGCTGCGTTCACTCGGGCATCTTCGTTCGAAGACTGGTGTTCGAACGATCCACTCCGGTTCGAGATGCCCATCGTGCATCAGCAGATTCGTCGGGAGGCCGAAGCGCTGTGGTGGAGGGATTCGTGAAGTCGCGTTCCGAAACTTCCGTCGATCCATCGGTTCGCATCCGCCTCACGGAGATCGCAGAGAGCATCACGCACGTGTCAGACCGTGGCGAGCTTCAGGCGCTGCTGCACAGCGCCGCCCTGTTACTCGGGGCGGAGCGCTCCTTCTTCGCGACCATGAGCGGCGATGGACGCGATAGCACCTACGCGTTCGTGCTCGATTGCGACCCTGGCTGGTGGCATCGGTTTCGTGCGGCCTACCCCTTGCAGAAGAATCCCTGGCTCGTCTACGCATCAGGACATTCCACGCCCGCGCGAGCCACGCAGCTCGGCTCGACGGCACAAGAGCGGCAAGGTGCGAAGGACCTCGCCGTAGCAGCGGGTTTCGGCTCGGCCTTGCTCATTCCCGTCCATTCGGGGCGTTCAGAGGATCGCGTGAGCGTTCTCTGTCTCGGACACTCGGTGGCCGGATATTTTGAAGAGCCGACGTTTGCGAAGCTGCAAGTTGGCGCAAGAAGTCTAGCGATGGAGTTGCATGACTGGTGGAGTTTCCACGACCGGCAGCAGCTCAACCAGCACACTCGACTCTCGGAGGTTGAAGTGCGGCTGCTAGAGCGCCATTTCGCCGGTCTCAGCAGCAAACAGATTGCGTTCGAATTGAGCGTTGTGGGCGCCGGCTTGAATTTGTCTTCTTTCAGCCGGTCTGAACGTGCGTGTTCTTGCTGATCCGTCTTCTTCGGATCACCGTCTCTGACGGTCTTCTTCAGCTCCGCTTCCTGTCTT
>JANXTP010000307.1 GCA_025352345.1 Burkholderiales bacterium
GGCAACGTGACGCTGTCGAACGCGGTCGGCACCGGTGTGGCCGACGACAAGTCGATCTACCCGTATGTGCCGAAGATGATCGAGTTTTACCTCGGCGAAAAACCGATCCTGAACAACGTGCCAACGTATCTCTGCCGCGAGCCGGGCGACCTGAAGTACGTGCTTGATCACCTGCCCGAACTGGTGGTCAAGGAAGTACACGGCGCTGGTGGCTACGGCATGCTGGTCGGCCCGGCCTCGACCAAGGCCGAGATCGCCGAGTTCCGCGCCGTGCTCGAAGCCAACCCCACCGGCTACATCGCGCAGCCGACGCTCGCGCTGTCGACCTGCCCGACCTTCGTCGAGTCTGGCATCGCGCCGCGCCACATCGATCTGCGGCCCTTCGTGCTCAGCGGCAAGACGGTGCAGATGGTGCCGGGCGGCCTGACCCGCGTGGCGCTGAAGGAAGGCTCGCTGGTCGTCAACTCATCCCAGGGTGGTGGCACCAAGGACACCTGGGTTTTGGAGGCTTGAGCCATGCTGTCTAGAACCGCCGATCACCTCTTCTGGATGGCCCGCTACATGGAGCGGGCCGAGAACACCGCGCGCATGCTCGACGTCAATTACCAGACCTCGTTGCTGCCGCAGTCCGCCGACGCGGCCGAGCAAGGTTGGAAAGGCCTGCTCAGCATCTCCGAGCTGAGCGGCGACTTCGCGTCGCGCTATGGCGCCGTCACCGCGCGCAGCGTCATGGAGTACATGGTCAGCGACCCGGAGAACGGCTCGAGCATCCGCAACTGCCTGATGGCCGCGCGCGAGAACGCCCGCGCGGTGCGCGGCACGCTGACCACCGAGGTCTGGGAAACGCAGAACCAGACCTGGCTGGAGTTCCAGCGCATGGTCAGCAGCGGCGCTTTCCTGAAGGACCCGGGCGCTGCCTTCGAATGGGTCAAGTTCCGCTCGCACCTGTCGCGCGGTGTGACGGTGGGCACGATGCTGCAGGACGATGCCTTCCACTTCCTGCGCATCGGCAGCTTCCTCGAACGGGCCGACAACACCGCGCGCCTGCTCGATGTGAAGTTCCATGCGGTCGAAAGCGAGTTCTTCGGTGGACCCGATGGCATGAGCCAATCGCAGAGCCAGTCTCAAGGCGACGCGCCGGTCGGAGGCCGCGATGTCGAATACGACTTCTATCACTGGTCGGCGATCCTGCGGTCGGTCTCGGGCTTCGAGGTCTACCGCAAGGTCTACCGCAACGTGATCCGGCCCGAGAAAGTGGCCGAATTGCTGATCCTGCGGCCCGACATGCCGCGTTCGCTGGCCGCCTGCACGCAGGAGGTGTTGTCGAACCTGACGATGATCGCCAACGAGCAGTCCAGCGAAACGCTGCGCCGCGCCGGTCGCTTGCGGGCCGATCTGCAATACGGTCGCATCGACGAGATCCTGGCGACCGGACTGCATGCGTACCTGACGCAGTTTCTGGAGCGCGTGGGCACGCTCGGCGTGGGCATCAGCCGCGACTTCCTGGTGCCGGTTCAGCCCTGAGGTTTCGATGCCTCGGCCTCTGCGCCGCGGTTCACTTTTATCTTGTTGACGCTTTTCTTCGGCAGACCTCGCTCGTGCCCTTCCTGGAGTCCTGAATGTCCATCCACGTCGCGCTGAACCATGTGACGCATTACCGCTATGACCGGCCCATCAACCTGGGCCCACAGATCGTGCGGTTGCGTCCGGCGCCTCATTCGCGCACCCGCATCCTCAGCTATTCGATGCGTGTCGAGCCCGCCACTCACTTCATCAACTGGCAGCAGGACCCGCAGTCCAACTACCTCGCGCGGTTGGTGTTCCCGGACAAGACCACCTCGTTCCGCATCGAGATCGACTTGGTTGCCGAGATGTCGGTGCTCAACCCGTTCGACTTCTTCCTGGAGCCGGCGGCCGAGCACTATCCATTCAAGTACGAGCCGGAGGTCGAGGCTGAACTGGCGCCGTACCTGGCGAAGGCCGTGGCCACGCCGCTGTTCCAGACCTACCTCGACACCTGCCGCGAGCGCTTCGCCGGCAAGAAGACGCCGATGAACAACTTCCTGGTCGAGGTGAACCAGCAGTTGCAGAAGGACATCGGCTACACGATCCGCATGGAACCCGGCGTGCAGACGCCCGAGGAAACGCTGGTCAACAAGCTCGGATCGTGCCGCGACACAGGCTGGCTGCTGGTGCAGCTGATGCGCCACCTCGGCGTGGCAGCGCGCTTCGTCTCCGGCTACCTGATCCAGCTGAAAAGCGATGTGAAGTCGCTCGACGGCCCGAGCGGCACCGAGATCGATTTCACCGACCTGCACGCCTGGTGCGAGGTGTTCTTGCCGGGCGCCGGCTGGATCGGGCTCGACCCGACGTCGGGTCTGCTGGCTGGCGAAGGCCACATCCCGCTGGCCTGCTCGCCCGACCCGTCCTCGGCCGCGCCGGTCAGTGGCGCGATCGACGAGTGCGAGACCGAGTTCGAGCACAGCATGAGCGTGACCCGGGTCTGGGAGGCGCCACGCGTCACCTTGCCCTACACCGATGCGCAATGGGAGGGCATCGAGGCGCTGGGGCACCGGGTCGATCTGGACCTGCGTCGCAACGATGTGCGGCTCACGCAAGGCGGCGAGCCGACCTTCGTGTCGGTGGACGACCGCGACGGCGCCGAATGGAACACCGAGGCGATGGGCCCGACCAAGCGGCTGCTCAGTGCTGACCTGATGGACAAGCTGCGGCTGAAGTACGGCCAGGGCGGCCTGCTGCACTACGGCCAGGGCAAGTGGTATCCCGGCGAGCAGCTGCCGCGCTGGTCGCTGAACCTGTACTGGCGCAAGGACCGCGAGCCGATCTGGACGCACCCGGAGCTGTTTGCCAACGAGCGCAAGGACTACGGAGTCACCGATGCGCAGGCGCACAAGTTCCTGAGCAGCGTGGCGCGCCGCCTCGCACTCGATCCGAAATACGTCTTCCCGGCGTATGAAGACACCTGGTACTACCTGTGGCGCGAGCGCAAGCTGCCGACCAATGTCGATCCGCTCGATGCGCGACTGTCCGATCCGATGGAGCGCGACCGGCTGCGCAAGGTGTTCAGCCAGGGGCTGGAAAAGGTGGTCGGTCATGTGCTGCCGGTCGCTCGCGGCACGCTGGGCCAGCCTCGCTGGACCACCGGGCCGTGGTTCCTGCGCTCCGAGCGCTGCTACCTGGTGCCGGGCGATTCGCCGCTGGGCTTCCGCCTGCCGCTGGACTCGCAGCCCTGGGCCCAGGAAGGCGACATGCCCTGGGTGCTGCCCGTCGATCAGACGCAGACCTTCGTGCCGCTGCCACCATACCGGCGGTTGCGCTTTGCGGTGACGCCCCCGAATGGTTTGACCGACGGCCACGCTGCATCGTCAGCGGCTGCAGCGGTCAACGGTTCGGCGGCAGCAGGCTTCGCCGGGCGCTCGCGTGCCGCGCAAGGCCCCGACAAATCGGTGGCCAGCGCGCCGGCCAGCAGCCTGCGCGTGCCCGACAAATTCGAGTCGGCCGCCTGGATCAGCCGCAGCGCGCTGTGCGCTGAGCCGCGCGGCGGCCGGCTGTATGTCTTCATGCCGCCGATGACGGCGCTGGAGGACTATCTGGAGATCATTGCTGCCATCGAAGACACCGCCGCCGAGATGAAGCTGCCGGTGATCCTCGAAGGCTACGAGCCGCCGAAGGACCCGCGCCTGTCCACACTGCGCGTCACACCCGATCCGGGCGTCATCGAGGTCAATGTGCACCCGGCGCACAGCTGGGAGGAACTGGTCGACCAGACCACGCACCTGTACCAGAGCGCGCATGAAACGCGGCTCTCGACCGAGAAGTTCATGGTCGATGGCCGCCACACCGGCACCGGCGGCGGCAACCACTTCGTGCTCGGTGGCGCGACGGTGGCGGACTCCCCGTTCCTGCGCCGGCCCGACCTGCTGGCCAGCATGGTCGCCTACTGGCACAACCACCCGGCGCTCAGCTATCTGTTCTCGGGCCTGTTCGTCGGGCCCACCAGCCAGGCGCCGCGGGTCGATGAGGCGCGCAACGATTCGGTCTACGAGATCGAGGTCGCGTTCGCCGAGCTGCAGCGCGTCACGCGCGAGAACGGCGACTACTGCCCACCGTGGCTGATCGACCGCTTGCTGCGCAACCTGCTGATCGACGTGTCGGGCAACACCCATCGAGCCGAGTTCTGCATCGACAAGATGTACTCGCCCGACGGCCCGACCGGTCGGCTCGGCCTGCTGGAAATGCGCGCCTTCGAGATGCCGCCGCATGCCCGCATGAGCCTGACGCAGCAGCTGCTGATGCGCGCGCTGGTGTCGCGCTTCTGGAAGGAGCCTTACCGTCCGGCGCGCCTGAAGCGCTGGGGCACCGAGCTGCACGACCGCTTCATGCTGCCGCACTTCATCTGGCAGGACTTGAGCGACGTGATCGAGGAGTTGAACAATTTCGGCTACGCGATGAAGACCGACTGGTTCGCGCCGCACCTGAATTTCCGCTTCCCGCGCCTCGGCGATTTCGCGGTGCTGGGCGTCGAGGTCGAGATGCGGCTGGCGCTTGAGCCCTGGCATGTGATGGGCGAGGAGGGCGCCTCAGGCGGCACCGCACGCTACGTCGACTCCTCGGTCGAGCGGGTGCAGTTGAAGGCGACCGGTCTGGTCGGCGACCGCCATGTGCTCACCTGCAATGGCCGTGTCGTGCCGATGCAGCCGACCGGCCAGGTCGGCGAATTCGTCGGCGGCGTGCGCTACAAGGCCTGGAACCCGCCGTCGGCCTTGCACCCAACGATCGGCGTGCACGCCCCGCTGACCTTCGACCTGCTCGACACCTGGATGGGCCGCTCGATGGGCGGTTGCCAATACCACGTTGCGCACCCTGGCGGGCGCAGCTACGACACCTTCCCGGTCAACGCCTTCGAGGCCGAGGCCCGCCGCCTGGCACGCTTCTTCCGCACCGGCCACACGCCGGGCAAGATGCAGGTGCCCAAAGACGAGCGCAACCCGAACTACCCCTTCACCCTTGACATGCGCCGAACACCCGGCACCTTCTGAACGCTCCGAAGCCGCTGCGGTTCAGGTACGACAATCGGTCACATGAGTTCGGTTGTCTGACATGTTGAGCCGCTTGTTGTCCGGCTACACCTCGGTCGAAGGTCGCTACGACGAGTTGTTGTCGTCGCCGGGGTCGCCGCGCCCGCACTGGGATGCCTTCCTGCGTTCGCTGGCAGCGCGCGAGGGCATCGAGGTCAGCGAAACGCTGTCGCTGATGGAACGCGAGATCCGCGAGAACGGCATCACCTACAACGTCTACGCCGACCCGAAGGGCGCGGATCGGCCCTGGGAGGTCGATCCGCTGCCGCTGCTGCTGTCGGCCACCGAATGGGACGAGATCGCAGCCGGCATCGCGCAGCGCGCCGACCTGCTGAACCGCGTGCTCGGCGACATCTACGGCCCGCAGGAACTGCTGCGTTCGGGCGCGATCCCGCCGTCGATCATCTTTGGCCACAGCGGCTACCTGCACCAGGTACAAGGCATCCGCCCGCCCGGTGGGGTGCACCTGTTCAATTACGCCGCTGACCTGGCGCGCTCGCCCGATGGCCACTGGTGGGTGGTGAACGATCGCACGCAGGCGCCGTCCGGTGCCGGCTACGCGCTCGAGAACCGTCTGGTGGTGTCGCGCGTGTTCCCGCAGATGTTCAAGGAACTGCACGTACAGCATCTGGCGGCCTTCTTCCAGGCGCTGCGCGAGTCGATCATGCGCTGGGCACCTAAGGACCATGCCGATCGGGTCCTCGAGCGCGCCAATCCGCTGATCGTGCTGCTGACACCAGGGCCCTACAACGAGACCTACTTCGAGCATGCGCTGCTGGCCCGTTACCTGGGCTTTCCGCTGGTCGAAGGCAGCGACCTGACGGTGCGCGACGGCTGTGTCTGGATGAAGACCGTCGAGGGCTTGAAGCGCGTCAGCGGGGTGCTGCGGCGGCAGGACGACGACTACTGTGACCCGCTGGAGCTGCGTTCCGATTCGGCACTCGGCATCCCCGGTCTGACCGATTGCGCGCGGCGCGGCACGGTGCTACTGGCCAATGCGCTGGGCTCAGGCGTGCTGGAGTCGGGCGGTTTGCTGGGCTACCTGCCCAAGCTCAGTGAGCAGTTGCTCGGCGAGCCCTTGCGATTGCCGTCCGTGGCCACCTGGTGGCTGGGCGAGCCGGCCGCACTCGACGATGCCTGGCGGCGGCTCGACAAACTGATCATCAAACCGCTGGAACGTTCGGTGCAGGAGCCGGCGTTGTTCGGCGCCGATCTGTCGGAGGCCGAGCGTGCAGCGCTGCGCAAGCGTGTGGCCGCGCGGCCGCAGCGCTACGTGGCGCAGGAGTGGGTGCATGTGTCGCAGGCCCCGGTGCTCGAAGCGAGTGGAGAACCCGGTGGTGGGGAACAGATGAGCTCGCGCACCGTCGGGCTGCGGGTGTTCGCGGTGGCAACGCCGAACGGCTACCACGTGCTGCCAGGTGGGCTGACCCGGGTCGCTGGCGACGACCATTCGCGCGTGATTGCGATGCAGCGTGGCGGACGCTCGAAAGACACCTGGGTGCTGTCTGACGCGCCGGTCAATGCCTCGTTCTCGCTGCTCAGCCGCACCGTCAAACCGGAAGATCTGGTAGCCTCGCGCGCGAATGTGCCGTCGCGTGCGGCCGAGAACCTGTTCTGGTTCGGCCGCTACGGCGAGCGCTGCGATGCCGCGGCGCGGCTGCTGCGGGTGGCGATCGCCGATGTGCTCGACGATTCGCGTGAGCCCAGCGACGGTGTGCCGCCGACACTGATCCTCGCGCAACGCTTCGGCCTGATCGACTCCACCGAGCAGCCGAGCACCGACCTGCTGCGCGCCGCGACCCATCCTGACGAGGGTTTGAGCGAGCGTTTCAAGCAACTGTCGCGAGTCGCCTTCAACCTGCGCGACCGGATGTCGGCCGACCACTGGCGCTCGCTGAATCAACTGATCGCTGACCCGGTGTTCCAGCGCGGCCTGTCATCGACCTACCTCGGGTTGCCGCTGGCGATGGCCTGGCTGGACCGCGCGGTGACCTCGATGACGACCTTGTCCGGCTTCGTGCTCGATGGCATGACGCGCGGCGTGGGCTGGCGCTTCCTGTCGATCGGCAGGCGGCTGGAGCGGTTGTCCGCGCTGTGCAATGTGTTGCAGGTCGCCACCCATGAGGGGCGCACGCATGGCTTGGATTGGCTGCTCGAATACGCCGATTCCACCGTCACCTACCGCTCGCGCTACCTGGTCGCACCCGAATGGCTGCCGGTGCTCGATCTGCTGTTGCGCGACGAGGTCAACCCGCGCTCGGTCGCGTTCCAGGTCAAGGGGCTGGCCGAGTACATCGCCAAGCTGGAACTGAGCCACGGCCGCTTCGCGAGTGACGTGCTGGCACCGGCGCACCATGCGCTGCGCAACCTCTCCAGCGTCGACCTGCATCCGGAAAGCGAGGCGCTGGCCGAGGTCATCTTGGCGTTGCAGCGCGCCGCGAATGCGGTGTCTGATGAGCTGACTTTGAAATTCTTCTCGCACGCCGCTTCGCGCAGTGTGCTGTCGCTGGTGGCCTGATGTCTCAACAGCAGCAACAGGGTCAGCAGCAGTCCCAACAGCAGAGTCAGCACGGTGGCTTCGACCGCTACACCGTCGAGCACGAGACGCGTTACGCCTATACCGCGCCGGTGTCGCAGTCGTGGCAGCTGGGCCGGCTGACGCCGCGCAGCCTGCCCTGGCAGCGCCTGCTGTCGCACAGCGTGCAGATCGATCCCCCGCCCGATGAGCGCCATGAGGCCGTCGACAGCTTCGGCAATTCGGTCTCGCACTTCGGCCTGCACGGCGCCCATCGCCGGTTGCGGGTGCGCATGCAGTGCCAGGTCGAGGTGGGTGAGCGCCCGGCGGCGAATGCCCACGCGGCTCCGGCCGTCGACGAGGTGCGCGAAGCGCTGCGCCGGCCGTACGGCGCTGCCTTCGATCTGAACGCTGCACGCATGGCCGAACCGACGCCACTGGTGCCGCTGTCCGAGGCTGCGCGCCTGTATGCCGAACCCTCGCTGCAGCCCGATCGCCCCTGGTTCGAGGCCTTGAGCGAGTTGAACCACCGCATTCACACAGACTTCGAATTCGATTCGGGTGCGACCACCGTCAGCACCTCGGTCGACGAGGTGATGCAGCACCGGCGCGGCGTCTGTCAGGACTTCGCCCATTTGATGCTGGCCTGCCTGCGCGGCCACGGCCTGTCGGCGCGCTACATGTCGGGCTACCTGCTGACCAACCCACCGCCCGGCATGCCGCGGCTGATGGGCGTCGATGCGTCCCACGCCTGGGTGGGTGCCTTCCTGCCCGACCACGGCTGGATCGAGTTCGACCCGACCAACGACCAGCTCGCCGACCGCCGCTACATCACGCTGGCCTGGGGCGCCGATTTCGCCGACGTCGTGCCCCTGCGCGGCGTGATCCTCGGCGGCGGCGTGATGCAGGGCATGGATGTGTCGGTGAGTGTGATTCCGCAGGGGTGAGCGCCCTTTGAAGTCGCTGCGCTCACGGCTCGATTTGAACGACGAGCTTCAGTCACCGAGGCTATTGATCGAGCACACGTGCCGATCGCGGCAGCGGGATATGTTGTCGCATTCCCATGAGTGATCTCCCCGCACTGCCTCATATCGAGCTTGGTCGGTATCGGCACTACAAGGGTGGCGAGTACGAGGTTGTCGGGGTCGTTCGACACTCCGAATCGTTGGAGCCGCTGGTTCTGTACCGGCCGCTGCACAGCAACTCAGGCATGTGGGTTCGCCCGTTCGCGATGTTCAGTGGGCAAGTCCAGCACGAAGGCAAACGCCAACAGCGTTTCAGCCTTGTCCCTGGCAGTGAATAAAAGTCCAGCCCGAGCGGCAACTGCCGGCAAGAGCGGCGGCTGATCTGAAACAGGTGGCCTGATCCCGAGGCTCAAGCTCTGAAAGTTGTCGCCTTGAACCTTCGTCCCATGCTGTCATCTACTTCACCCATTTGCCAGCCGGTGAGCTGTGCATGTTGCTTGTCTATCCGAAGGCAGCGAGGGACAACATTCCGGCCCACATCCTCAGGCAAGTTCGCATGGAGATCGAAGATGACCACTCGTAAATCGAAGACACCGGCACCTTCCGCGGAGGAACTGGGGTTGAAGCTCCTGCAGTCTGTGCGCGAGATGAAGGCGGGCAAGTTTTCTCGCGCCACGAAAGTTGAAGTCAACGAGGTGGTCCAGGCGCGGCAAAGCACAGGGCTTAGCCAGTCCGAATTCGCGACCGCGCTGAGCATTTCCAAGCGCACGCTGCAGGAATGGGAACAAGGTCGCCGTGCGCCATCAGGTGCGGCACAAGCGCTCATTCGCATCGCACGCAAGCATCCGGAAGTCGTGCGCGAGGCGCTGGCCTGAAGAGGCGGCTGTGCTCGCTCCCCCGACCGGGGGCCGCCGCAAGAGGCGCGCTTAGACCCTCGTCGCAACCCCTAGGCGGGATGGTCGCGTCGCTCTGGCGCAGGAAAACTGAATCTGTCGATCACGTCGGTCGGCGCCGCTCAGGAGACACCCATGTTCAGCCTCGCTTCGTTCCAACGCGCCTGCCGTCGCGGCATCCGATCGATCGTCTGCTTGTCGCTGTGCGCGATGCTGCCAACGCCGCACCAGCCGAATTCACTGCGCGTCGCAGCGAGCCGTCAGGCTGACGGCGGCCCGGGCTGGTACGACAGCAGCTGGGACCTGGTCCGCGGGCTCGACATCGCCGAGGTGCCCGATCTCGAGGTGGAGCTGGCGCTGTGGATCGAGGCGTGCCTGGAGCTGGCTCCGGCTACCGAGCTCGCTTGACCGCCTGCCCCAGCTCGATCACCGCCATCGCGTAGTAGCTCGACCAGTTGTAGCGGGTGACAGCGTAGAAGTTGGTGGTGCCGGCAACATGGCTGGGCGCATCGGGGCCGTTCTGCAATTCGACCAACGCCAGTTTCTGGCTGCCCTCGATGCTGTCACTGCCGGTGAGGGGCGGTGCCTCTGTACCGAACACCGCGCCATGGTCGACGAACTGCTGGGCGGTGAAGGTGGGCAGGATGTCGGGGCCGAGCAGCAGCGCGCGCTCGCTGGCGTCGCTGGGCACCGCGACTTGGTAGTGCGTGGGCACACCGCGCTGCCAGCCGAATTCCGCCAGGTAGTGCGCCACGCTGCCGATCACGTCGGCAGCGTTGGCGTGCAGGTCGATGTGGCCGTCGCCATCGAAGTCGACCGCGTATTTGTTGACGCTGCTGGGCATGAACTGCGGCATGCCCAGCGCCCCCGCATAGCTGCCTTTGACGGCCAGCGGGTCGTTGCCTTCGCGTTGGCTCAGCAGCAGCAATTGCTCCAGCTCATCGCGGAAGAATGCGCTGCGGTCTTTTCGCCCGCTGGGGAAATCGAAGCCCAGCGTGGCCAGCGCATCGATGACGCGGTAGTTGCCCATGTGCTGGCCGTACAGCGTCTCGACGCCGACGATGCCGACGACGATCTCGGGCGGCACACCGTAGCGCTGCTCAGCCAGCGTCAACCAGGCTTCGTTCGCCTGCCAGAACGCCACGCCGGCGGCGATGCGCTTGGGCTCGACGAAGCGTGCGCGGTAGGCGGCCCAGTTCTTCGCCGTGCCGGCCGGTGGCGGCATCACCGCCTTGACGATGCTGGGCACGAGGCGCGCTTGCGCCAGCGTCGCTTGCACCATATCCACATCCAGGCCCCGGCGCGCCGCGACCTCGGCGCCGAAGGCCATCAGATCGTCGCGGCGGCCGTAGGTCACGATGTCGGGGTCGTTGTCCGAGCGCACAGGTGCTTTGCGAGCCGGGTGTGCGCGCCGCTTGATGTGCTTGATCGGTTTCGCTGTGGTTGCCTTGGTCGCCGTTGCCGCGCTGGCAGTGGTGGGCGCGGCGGTCACATCCATCGCCGTCGCATCGTCGGGCGCTGTCGCCACGACGATCAGCGTCATGCTCATCGCCTGAGCCCCTCGCATCAGGCGCTTGGCCTGCGCCTTGAAATGTCGGGTCAGCGCAGGATCGGGCCGTGCTGCGGCCTGGGGGCCGTAGCGCTGCGCATCGAGCCGCTCCAACAGCGCGGCGAGCGACTCGCCCTGCGCGCCGAACCGCGCGCGTACCCGTTGTGCGAGCGTGCGCGGTGCTTCGTGCTCGGCCGCACTGACACCCAGGCGCTGCAGGGCGGCACGCAGCCGCTGCATCTGCCGCACCCACGGGTCGATGTGATGGCGGTCCCACCACGCCCAGCCCACCGCTGCCAGCGACAACACACCGAACGCGCCAGCCAGCAGCACGGCCAGGTCTTCCCAGCTCGGCGCATCGAAGCCCAGCTGCCGCAGCAGGTCGAACTGCGATCCGCGCGAGTAGCTCAGCACCCACTGGTTCCAGCGGTTGTTCAGCGCTTCCCAGCCGTTGCGCAGGTTGGCCAGCAACTGCGGGTTGAAGTTGTTCAAGGCCCCGGCGACTAGGCCCGGCTTGGTCACCAGCGGGCGGCTGCGCAGCACGCGATCGGGCGCGACAGCGGCGGTCGGATCGGCGCGCACCCAACCGATGCCGGGTTGCCAGTACTCGGCCCAGGCATGCGCATAGCTCTGGCGCACGATGCTGTAGCCATCGACCGGCGTCGGGTCCAGCCCCTGGTAGCCGGTGACCACCCGCGCCGGCACGTCGAGCGCGCGCATCACCACCACAAACGCGGCGGCGTAGTGTTCGCAAAAGCCCAGCTTGCGGTCGAGCCAGAACTCGTCGATGGCGCTGCGTGGGTCGGTCTCGCCGTACAGGCCGGGGGTCAGCGTGTAGCCGTAGCCGCTGCTGCGGATCTGGTCCATCAGCGCCGCGGCGAGCGTGGCTGCATCGGCTTCGGCATAGCGAGGGTCCTTGCGCATGGCTGACGCCCAGGCCAGCGTGCGGGGGTTGTAGCCCGGCGGCAGGTCGATGTAGTCCTGCAGGCCGATCGTCGACTGGATCGGCCCGTGCTGGAACCGTGTGTAAGCCACACCCCGAAAACGCAGCCGCTCGTACAGCGCGCGATCCGACACCCATTGCAGGTCGTCGGTCTGCGTGAAGCGGTTGCCTTCGATCTGCGGCGCGTCGGGGCTGGCTTCGAGCAGCGGCACCACCGTCAACCGCGTCGGTTCCAGCGTCATCTCATAGCGAATCGGGGGACCCTGCACCCGCAGCTCGGCGCGCGGCGTCAACGCTGGCGGAAAGCCTGGCTTCTGCGGCGTCCAGTCGCGTCCGTCGAAATGCCCAAGCACCGGTCCGCGGAAGTAGATGTCCTTGGGTGCCGGCGCTGCGCCATCGAAGCGGATGCGCAGCGCCACGCTGTCGTCCTGCGCGAGTGCGGCGACCGTGCCCATGCTCATCACGTTGGACAGCCCGGTGGCAGAGAACCCGTCTTGTGGCACGCCCCACAGCGGACCGATGCGCGGGAACAGCATGAAAAGCAACACCATCAGCGGCGCGCCGAGCGCTGCCGTCTTGCCGGCGAGGCCCGCGGCAGTGCGCAGGCTCGGTGTGCCGGCCGGCATGTGGGCCAGCACCCGCGCGGTCAGCAACCCCCAGATCGACAGCAGCATCATCGCGGCGACGGCCAGGCTCTGCGAATACAGGAAGTGCGTCAGGATCAGGAAGAAGCCGAGGAAGAACACCACGAAGGCGTCTCGCCGAGCGCGCAGCTCCAGCGTCTTCAAGGCCATCAGCGCCACGGCCATCGTCACGCCGGGCTCCTTGCCCAGCAGCGAGCCGAACGACCCATAGGTGAGACTGGCCGCGACCACCAGCACCACCACCAGCACCGAGCGGCCCGGCAGCGCCGACCCGGCCAGCGCCAGTCGCGCACGCCACAGCAGCACGCCGGCGGTGAGCGCCGCGCACCAGGCAGGCAGGTGCGTCAGGTGCGGCAATGAGGTCCAGCCGATCACCATCAGCAGGAACAGCGTGTCGCGCGCCTCGCGGGGCAGGTGCTGCCACCCCGGCCAGCCGATGCGGCGGCGCCAAGGCGGCGGCTCGATCGATAGGGTGCTGTTCATATGGCTGCGTTCAGGCGTTCCACAGCGCCAGCGCCTGCAGGCCTTGCTGCCGATGTGCATCGCCCTGGCCGATCTCGATCTCGCGGCCGGGCAAGCTCAGGCCCCAGGCTGCGTCGCGGCGATCGGCTTCAAGCACCCAGGCCGTCAGGCGAGACAGCCGCGCCTCGGCATCGCCGTTGCCGCCGAGCTGCCAGTCCAGCCACAGCTGTTGCTGGCTTTGCGTGCTGCTGTCGCGGCTGACCAGTTCGCCGTTGCTGGCCATCGCCTGCGCCGACCGTTTCCAGGCCACGCTTTTCAGCGGGTCGCCGCGTCGGTACAGGCGGATGCCCTCGAACTCGCCGCTGTGGCTGGTGCGCGAGCGCAGCGATCCGCCTGTCACGCTGCGTGCCGGTGGCAAGGGGCTGACCGGGCGCTCGGGTTGGGGATAGACCAGCAGCGGCGAGGCCGGCCGCCACACGGCCCAGGCACGAAAAAGCCCCAACGGAAATCGCGTTTCCGCCGTCACCGTGGGCAGGGTGTGCTGCCCGCGTGTCGCCGGCACGAAACCCAGGTGCAGCACGGCCTGTCCACCAGCCGGCACATCGGTGTAGCTCAGCGACTTCGCATCCTTGTCATCCACGCGCAGCCCCATGCCGACACCGTAGCGCGTGCCCTTCGGGTTGGACAACACGACTTCGAGCAGCGCGGTGTCGCCAGCGAACGCCGGGGCGAGCGGGCGCAGGTGCAAGGTCAGACCGCGCAATGTGTTGTGGGTCATGTGCATCGACACCACGCCGCTGCCGGTGAGCAGGAAGGTCAGCACATAGCCCAGGTTCAGCTGGTAGTTGATGGAGGCGATCAGCAGCACACCCAGCGTGAAGCAGAACAGCAGGCCGCCGCGTGTGGGCAGGATGTAGACATTGCGCTGCGTCAGCAGCAGGCTGTCGGTGCGCGGCGAGCGGGCCTGCCACCAGGCATCGATCCGGCGATGCAAGGGGCCGCGGGCCGTCGCCACCGGGTTCACGGCAGTGCGGTCGCTTCGATCATCGCGCGCACCTGCTCAGCACGGCCGCGGCCGGCGCTGGCCACCGGCACCAGCCGGTGCGCGGCGGTTTGCACCAGGATCGCCTGGATGTCGTCGGGCGCCACATGGCTGCGGCGATCGAGCAGCGCGTGCGCCTTCGCCGCGCGCAGCACCGCGATGCCGGCGCGCGGGCTCAAGCCCTCGACGAACCAGGCGCCACTGCGGGTGGCGGCAATCAAGGCCTGCAAATAGTCGAGCAGCGCCGGTGAGGCATGCACCGCCAGCACTGCGCGCTGCGCATCGATCAGCCGCTCGGGCGTCATCACCGGGCGCAACTGCTGCACCGCATCGCGCCGATCTTGGCCGGCCAACAGCTCGCGTTCGCTGGCGCGGTCAGGGTAGCCCAGCGTGATGCACATCAGGAAGCGGTCGAGCTGCGACTCCGGCAGCGCATAGGTGCCCAGCTGATCGCTCGGGTTCTGTGTGGCGATGACGAAGAACGGCCGGGGCAGGGCGCGGGTTTCGCCTTCGACGCTGACCTGCTGCTCTTCCATCGCTTCGAGCAGCGCGCTTTGCGTGCGCGGCCCGGCGCGGTTGATCTCGTCGGCCAGCAGCACCTGGGCGAACACCGGGCCGGGGTGAAAAACGAACGCCTCCTTCGAACGCTCATAGACGCTCACGCCAATCAGGTCGGTGGGCATCAGGTCGGCGGTGAACTGCACCCTCGAAAAACGCAGGCCGAGTGAGACCGACAGTGCATGCGCCAGCGTCGTCTTGCCGACGCCGGGCACGTCCTCGATCAGCAGGTGCCCGCCGGCCAGCAAGCAGGCCACGCAGTCACGAATCTGTGACCGTTTGCCGACGATGATCGTGCTAATCTGGTCGATCAGCTGCGTGAGGTCTTCGGACAGGTTGGGGATCGGTACAGCACTCATCGCTGACACGTTAACCGATGCGCCAGCGGCTTTATCCCTCGAATTAGCATGCCCACTGCCTTCTTCAGTCATCCCGACTGCCGCGCCCATGCCATGGCCCGTGGCCACCCCGAAAGCCCGCAGCGGCTCGACGCGATCGATGAGCAACTGCAGGCCAGCGGGCTGGCCACGGTGCTGCACCGGCGCGAGGCGCCGCTGGTCGATCTGGGCCGCGTGGCCCTGGCGCACGATGCTGACCACGTCGCCCGGTTGCGGAGCACTCTGGAGCCATTGGCCACCAGTGGCCGCTCGCACGCACTCGATGCCGACACCATGGCCGGCCCGGGAACATGGAGTGCCATATGCCGCGCGGCCGGTGCGGCTGTCGCCGCCACCGACGCGGTGATCGCCGGCGAGGTGCGCAATGCGTTCTGCGCAGTGCGTCCGCCCGGTCACCATGCGACGCGCGATGCCGCGATGGGCTTCTGCTTCTTCAACAACGTCGCCATCGCGGCGCACCACGCGTTGGCGGTGCATGGCCTGCAGCGGGTGGCCATCGTCGATTTCGACGTGCACCACGGCAACGGCACCGAAGACATCATCGCCGGTGACGACCGGGTGCTGATGGTCAGCTTCTTCCAGCACCCGCTGTACCCGCACAGCGGCGACGTGCCCAGCGCGGCCAACCTGCTGAACCTGCCGGTGGCGGCACATGCCAACGGCACGCAAGTGCGCGCGCTGATTGATGAACATTGGTTGCCACGGCTCGATGCCTTCGCGCCCCAGATGCTCTTCATCTCGGCCGGCTTCGATGCGCACCGTGAAGATCCGCTGGGCCAGCTCGGGCTGGTCGAGGCCGATTACGCCTGGATCACCCGCCGCCTGATGAACGTGGCCGACCGCCACGCGCAAGGCCGCATCGTGTCGTGCCTGGAAGGTGGCTACCACCTTGGCGCGCTGGGCCGCAGCGTGGCCGCGCACCTGAGGGTGCTGGCCGACATCGATGAATTGCCGGAGCCCATCGCGTGACGCGTACCCTGGACAACACCGAACTGCAGGACCTGATTGCCGGCCTGCTGCAACCCACCGCGCTGATGGAGCTCGGCGTGCTGGCGCTGTGCCTGGGGCTGGCCTGGCTGATCGTGCGGCTGCTGCGCGGCACGCCGCCAGCCGATGCGCCGATCTGGTTCGGCCGCCGCGGGGTCGATGGCGTGCTGTTCCCGTTGCTGGCGCTGCTGCTGGCCTTCGGTGCCAAGCTGCTGCTGGCGAACTTCCTCAAGGCCGCGGTGTTCAAGCTGGCGGTGCCGATCCTGATCTCGCTGCTGCTGATCCGGCTGACGGTGCGCGTGCTGTCGGTGACGTACCCGGATTCGCGCTGGATGCGCATCCTCGAGCGCAGCATCTCCTGGGTCGCCTGGCTGGCGGTGGTGCTGTGGGTCACCGGGGTGCTGCCCTGGCTGCTCGACGCGATGGACGATGTGCGCTGGACCATGGGCCCCCACGAGGTCTCGCTGCGCAACATGGTCGAAGGCGGTGTCACCGCCGGTCTGGTGATGGTGCTCGCGCTGTGGGTGGCCGCCGCGATCGAGAAGCGCCTGCTGCGTGGCACCGGCAACAGCAGCGACCTGTCGATCCGCATGATCGCCGCCAATCTGGTACGCGTGCTGCTGCTGTCCATCGGGCTGCTGTTTGCATTGAGCGCGGTCGGCATCGACCTCACCGCGCTCGGCGTGGTGGGCGGCGCCATCGGCGTCGGCGTCGGCTTCGGCCTGCAGAAGATCGCGGCCAATTACGTCAGCGGCTTCGTGATCCTGGCCGAGCGCTCGCTGCGCATTGGCGACATGGTCAAGGTCGACAACTTTGATGGCCGCATCACCGACATACGCACCCGCTACACCGTGATCCGCGCGCTCAACGGCCGGGAAGCCATCGTCCCCAACGAAATGCTGATCACCCAGCGCGTCGAGAATTCATCGCTGGCCGACCCGCGCGTGCTGTTGACCGCCAC
Organism: Burkholderiales bacterium; assembly: GCA_025352345.1. GTDB lineage: Bacteria > Pseudomonadota > Gammaproteobacteria > Burkholderiales > Burkholderiaceae_C > PBB1. Next base: position 17,017 of record JANXTP010000307.1, read on the forward strand.
GGTGCAGGTCGCCTACGGCACCGATGTGCGGGCCTTGCAGCCCTTGATCCAGGCGGCAGTCGCCCAGGTGCCGCGTGTGCTGGCCGACCCGCCGCCCAGCGCGCAATTGTTGGGCTTCGGGGCCGACGGGATGGACCTGTCGATCAACTTCTGGATCCTCGACCCCGAGAACGGAGCCGGCAATGTGCGCTCCGACGTGAATCTGGCGTTGCTCGCCGTGTTCGACGAACAGGGTGTGCAGATTCCTTATCCGCAGCGTGAGGTGAGGGTGCTGTCGTCAGGCGATCCGGTTTCGGCTGCTGCCGACTCTGCGGTTCCCCCGCCACCATGAAAAAACGGCCGGTCTCTCGACCGGCCGTCATGCAGGGAGCGCGTCAGGTCAGAACAGGTGACGGATGCCGACTGCGAAGCTGGAGAAGTTGTCTCCGGGCTGGATGCCCGCGCTCTGGTTGGAACTGCTGAATCCGGGGCCGTAGTAGATGTTCTTGTCGTTGTCGATGCGGGTGTAGTACGCGTACAGCTTGGTGCGCTTGCTCAGGTTGTAGTTGTAGGCAAAGGTGTACTGCTCCGCGCCCGTCTTCGACGCGCCGGTGAAGCTGTTGGCCCGGCCGATGTCCAGGTGCAGGTCGCTCGCGCCCAGCGACAGCTTGCTCGAAATGCGGAAGCTGGTGCGCTTGGCGGTGTTCGAGCCGTCGTTGAGTTCGTCGCGGTTGACGTAGCCCGCCACATTGAAGTTGGGCGTGAACTCGTACATCGCACGCAAGCCATAGCTCTCCGAGCTGCTCAGCGGGTTGGTGCCGGCCACATCGTTGAAGTTGGTCGGGCCGCCCAGGAACAAGCGACCGAACTGGGTCAGCGGGCCCTTGACGTAGCCGCCGCCGGCGTGGAAGCTGCCGTTGTCATACATCACCGCGACGGAGCGGGTGTTCGCAGCGGTCTTGGTGGTGTTGTCGGTGACCGCCTTTTCGCCGAAGCCGTACTGCACCTCGACCGTCGTGCCATAGATCGCCGGGGTGATGTAAGCCACCGTGTTCTTCACGTTGCCGACGTAGAGGAAGAACGCATCCGCCGAGGTGCCGGCATCGCCGTTGTGCTGGCCCACGGCATCGGCTGTCGAGTAATAGAACGACGAGAACTGCATGTTGCCGAAGCGGAAGCGGCCGAGGTTCTCGCTGCCGATGGCCACCCAGCTTTCGCGACCAAAGAATGAGCCGCCCTGGTTGGCGACGGTGCCTGCGCGGCCATCATCGGGGTTGAACTGCGCTTCGAGCAGGAACGACACTTTCAGGCCGCCATTGATGTCTTCGGTGCCCTTGAAGCCAAGGAACGACTGGTTGTCGCGAACTTCGGTGACCTTGGTGTGACCGATCTTGACGCGTTCGACCGTCTCGTTGATGCGGCCGTACAGCGAGACCGAGCTTTGTGCCATCGCCGCACCGGTGGCCATGGTGGCCACGGCAGCGATCACGAGGTTTCTATTCATGGGGACTTCCTTGAAGGGGTGGTTTGGATGCCGGAGACAAGCTCGAACCCGTGACCTAGGGTTTCCATCAGCAAGAAAATGAGTCTAGGCCAGCCACGCAGGGCGACCGGTCGGTTCGTTGTGAAGACGCGACAGGGCGGGCGTGTCGCTGTGTCGTCTGCTTCAGCGCAGCGCGGCCATTTCTTCGTCGGTGAATCCGGCCGCGCGCCGCGCTTCGAAGTTGAACGGCGCACGCAGACGCGGCGCCTGGTGACGCTGCGCGAGCAGCGCGTAATGAGCGACCGGGTCGAGCCCTTGCTGTTCGCACAGCCACCGGTACCAGTGGTTGCCGATGGCGACATGGCCGATCTCGTCGCGCAGGATCACGCCCAGGATGTCCACCGCACGCCGGTCACCGGCGCGCTCGAACTTCGCCTGCAGCGGTGGCGTGGCGTCGAGCCCGCGTGCCTCCAGCGTGCGCGGCACCAGCGCCATTCGGGCGACCACGTCAGCCGAGGTGCGTTGGGTCATCAGCCACAGGCCCTCGTGCGCGTTGAAGTCACCGTAGTCGAAGCCGATGCCTTGAAGGTGCTCACGCAGCAGGCTGAAGTGATGTGCCTCTTCGCTGGCGACGCGCAGCCAGTCCCGGTAAAACGAATCCGGCATGCCGTCGAAGCGCCAGACGACGTCCAGCGCCAGGTTGATCGCATTGAATTCGATGTGCGCGATGGCGTGCAGCAGGGCAGCGCGGCCTTCGACGGTGAACGGTGTGCGCGAAGGCACGTCTTTCGGCGGCACCAGTGCGGGCCGCAACGGACAACCGGGTGATGACGCGGCCGCCAGCGCGGGGTCGAGTGGTTGCTTCGGGTGCAGCGGATGCTGGTCGCGATCTGCCCACAGCGCGCGCGTGGCCTGGGCCTTGGTGGTTGGGTCGCACTCGGCCCACAAGGCCAGCGCACGTGATCGCAAGGACAAGGGCTGGACAGGTTCATCGGCCAGAGGGGTCATCCTTAGAATTGTGGGCTTAACCGCAGGGGAGTGCATCCGTGGCTGTTTACCGTTTGGGCGATGCGCATCCGCAGGTCGCTGCCAGTGCCTGGGTCGCCGACAGCGCGCAGGTCATTGGAGACGTGGCGCTGGCCGAGGGCGCCAGCGTCTGGTTCGGTGCAGTGCTGCGGGGTGACAACACCCGGCTGCAGATCGGCGCGCGCACCAACATCCAGGACGGCGCGGTGCTGCATTCCGATGCGGGGCAGCCTTTGACGTTGGGTGACGATGTGACCATCGGCCACCAGGCGATGCTGCATGGCTGCACTGTCGGTGATGGCTCGCTGATCGGCATCCAGGCCATCGTGCTGAATGGCGCACGCATCGGCAGGTCGTGTCTGGTCGGAGCAGGCGCCGTGGTCACTGAAGGCAAGCAGTTCGAGGACGGTTGGTTGATCCTCGGCGCGCCGGCCAAGGCGGTTCGGCCGCTGACGCCCGAGCAACTCGAAGGCCTGGCACGCAGCGCCGCCGGCTATGTGGCCAAGGCCCAGCGCTTCAGGACCGAACTGGTGCGCATCGATTGAACGGCCCCTGATGAGCGAACTCCACAAATTCATTTTCGAAGGCCTGCCGGTGCGCGGCATGCTGGTGCGGCTGACCGACAGCTGGCGCGAGGTGCTGCAGCGCCGTGCCGCGTCGAACGACGCCTTCCCCGAACCGGTGCGGGTGCTGCTGGGCGAGATGGCGGCGGCCGGCGTGCTGATGCAGTCCAGCATCAAGTTCGATGGCGCGCTGGTGCTGCAGGTCTATGGCGACGGGCCGGTCAAGCTGGCGGTGGTCGAGGTGCAGGGCGATCTGGCCTTTCGCGTCACCGCCAAGGTGGTGGGCGAGGTGGTGCGGCATGCCCAGGTCGAGGCGATGCTGAACGTGCGCGGCCAGGGCCGCTGCGCGATCACGCTCGACCCGAAGACCAAGTTCCCCGGCCAGACGCCCTACCAGGGCGTGGTCTCGCTGCACGGTGACCGGCGCGAGCCCTTGCAAAAAATCAGTGAGGTGCTGGAGCACTACATGCTGCAGTCCGAGCAGCTCGACACCTGCCTGATCCTCGCTGCCAACGACGACACCGCCGCCGGTCTGCTGATCCAGCGCGTGCCGGTCGAAGGCGCAGGCAATCTCGGCAAGCGCAACGAGGACGAGATCGGCCTCAACGAAGACTACAAGCGCCTCGCGATGCTGGCCGCGACGCTGACGCGCGATGAGCTGCTGACGCTCGACGCCGACACGCTGCTGCGCCGCCTGTTCTGGGAAGAGACTCTGCGCCGCTTCCCACCGCAGACCGGCGAAGACGGCCCGCACTTCGCGTGCAGTTGTTCGCGCGAGCGTGTCGGGCGCATGCTGATCAGCCTGGGCCGGCCTGAGGTCGACGACATCGTCGCCGAGCAAGGCCGCGCCGAAATCGGCTGCGACTTTTGTGGCATCAAGTACCACTTCGATGCGGTCGATGTCGGCGAGCTGTTCACGCCGACACCGCAGCAGGCGCCAGGGTCGGCGGCGATCAACTGAGTCCTTCGGCCCGAGCCATCGTTTCGGGCTGCGGATTCATGCGCGCGGCGCGGCTACTTCGCCGACACGCTCCACTGCACCAGGATCTCGTCGGGCTTGACCATGCCGAGGTCGAACCGGGCTTTTTCCTCGACCATCTCCAGGCCTTCCTTCAGGTCGCTGACCTCAGCGGCGAGCTGCTCGTTGCGGTGTTTGGCGACCTCGTTGGCGGCCAGTTGCGCATCGAGCTGGGCTTGAAGATCGAGCACCCGTGGCAGCCCCGAGTTGCCGAACCACAGCTGCGCATGCACCAGCACCAGCAGCGTGATCAGGGCCAGTCGGATGAAGCGCACGGTGTGGCTGAGCGGTGCGGGGCAGAGCGACGGACGACGCGCCGCGTCAGCGCAGGTTGTAGAACGCGCTGCGGCCGGGGTAGCTGGCGACGTCGCCCAGGTCTTCTTCGATGCGCAGCAGCTGGTTGTATTTGGCGATGCGGTCGCTGCGGCTCATCGAGCCGGTCTTGATCTGGCCGGCGTTGGTGCCAACCGCGATGTCGGCGATCGTCGAGTCCTCGGTCTCGCCGGAACGGTGGCTGATCACCGCGGTGTAGTTCGCGCGCTTGGCCATCTCGATGGCGGCGAAGGTTTCGGTCAGCGTGCCGATCTGGTTGATCTTGATCAGGATCGAGTTCGCGATGCGCTTGTCGATGCCTTCTTTCAAGATCTTCGTGTTGGTGACGAACAGGTCGTCACCGACCAGCTGCACCTTGCTGCCGAGGCGCTCGGTCAGGTGCTTCCAGCCGTCCCAGTCGCCTTCGTGCATGCCGTCTTCGATGCTGATGATCGGGTACTTGTCGACCCAGCCTGCCAGCATGTCTGTCCAGGCCTCGGCCGACAGCTTCAGGCCGCCTTCGCCTTCCAGCACGTAATGGCCGTCCTTGTAGAACTCGCTGGCCGCGCAGTCCAGGCCGATGGCAATCTGCTCACCGGCCGTGTAGCCGGCCTTGTCGATCGCGGCCAGGATCATCTGGATCGCCGCCTCGTGGCTGGCCACGCTGGGGGCGAAGCCGCCTTCATCGCCCACGGCGGTGCTGATGCCCTGGTCATGCAAGATTTTTTTGAGCGCATGGAAGGTTTCGGCGCCCCAGCGCACCGCTTCACGGAAGCTCGGCGCACCGACCGGGATGATCATCAACTCCTGCAGGTCCAGCGAGTTGTTGGCGTGGGCGCCGCCGTTGATCACGTTCATGAGCGGCGTCGGCAGGACGCGCGCGTTGGCGCCGCCGAGGTAGCGCCAGAGCGGCATGCCGATCGCGTCGGCCGCGGCGCGCGCGGTCGCCATCGAGACGCCGAGGATCGCGTTCGCGCCCATCTTCGACTTGTTCGCCGTACCGTCGGCCTCGAGGAGAACGCGGTCGACCTCCGCTTGATCGAGCGCGTCGAGCCCGATCACGCTCGGCCCGAGCGTCTGCATGAC
>JANXTP010000311.1 GCA_025352345.1 Burkholderiales bacterium
ACTCGACATCGCGCCCGAACGCAACGTCGTCACCGCCGGGGCCTCGGCCGCACTGCAGCTGGCCTGCCTGGCCTTGATCGATCCTGGTGACGAGGTGCTGCTGCCCGACCCCGGCTACCCCTGCAATCGCCATTTCGTGGCCGCCGCCGACGGTGTCGCGGTGCTGTGGCCCACCACCGCTGCTGATCGCTTCCAGCTCAATGCCGATGCCGTCAGCCAGGCCTGGGGCGACAAGACCCGCGGCGTGCTGCTGGCCTCACCGTCGAACCCCACCGGCACCTCGATCGCCCCGGCCGAGATGGGCCGCATCGTGGACGTTGTGCGCGCACGCGGCGGCTTCACCATCGTCGACGAAATCTACCTGGGCCTGAGCCACGACGAGCGCTTCAGCGATTCCGCGCTGCGCCACGGTGACGATGTGATCTCGATCAACAGCTTTTCGAAGTACTTCAGCATGACCGGCTGGCGGCTCGGTTGGTTGGTCGTGCCCGAGGCCCTGGTGCCGGCCATCGAGAAGTTGTCTCAGAACCTGTTCATCTGCCCTTCGTCGATCGCACAGCATGCGGCCATGGCCTGCTTCGAGCCCGACTCGCTGGCCGAGTACGAACAGCGCCGGTTGGCATTCCGCGCGCGTCGCGATTACCTCGTACCCGCGCTGAACGCGCTTGGCTTGACGGTGCCGGTCGAACCCGATGGCGCGTTCTACGTCTGGGCCGACTGCTCGGCGCACAGCGCCCACCTGCCAGGCGGCAGCTGGGATTTCGCGTTCGAGCTGATGCAGCGTGCGCAGGTCGCGGTCACACCTGGGCGCGACTTCGGCCGCCACGAACCGCAACGCTATCTGCGTCTGTCGTATGCCAGCTCGATGGAACAGTTGCAGCAGGCGATGGAGCGCATTCAACGCCTGTTGTGATGGCTTCGCCTTGACCGATCGGATCGGCCGCGCGTGGCACACCCCGTCAACTGAGCCGCCTGAACCCGGCTTTTTCGGCTTTTCGTTGCAGCGGTTCCCCTTACTCTCGCAGCGTGAATGCGCCCGACAAATTCCCGCTGCACCGGCACGCCGAAACATCCGTTGACTCGCAGAACGCACGCGGTCAAGCGTCCGATGCACCGCCTGACCTGCTCCTTGACGGCGACAGCGTATCGCCCTCGACCCTCGGACTGCCGAGCGGTTTCGATGGCGAGGCCACCCAGTTCGAACACACCCAGTTCGGCGTCACGCACGCCGCACCGTCCGCTGCGGGCGACACCGTCCCGCTGGCGCTCGGTGTCGACCTGCCCATCGACGACGCGACGCCTTCGATTGGCCACATCGGCCGCTATGCACTGAAGCAGCAGATCGGCAAGGGCGGACTGGGTACGGTGTATGCCGCGCACGACCCGCTGCTGTCGCGCGTGATCGCGATCAAGACCCTGCACCTCGAAATCGCACCGGAACAACGCGAGTCGTTCAACGCGCTGTTCCTCAATGAAGCACGCGCGGCCGCCGGCCTCTCGCACCCCAACATCGTCACCGTGTACGACGCCGGCATCAGCGAGGGGCATGCCTACATCGCGATGGCGCTGCTGAAAGGCCGGGACCTGCGCCAGTTGCGCGAGTCCGGCTGGCGGCCGTCACCGGGACAGGCTGCGGTGCTGGTGGCGCGGGTGGCAGATGCCCTGGCCTATGCACACCGCAAAGGCGTGGTGCACCTCGACATCAAGCCAGCCAATATCTTCATGGTGGGACGCGGTCAACCGTGCGTGCTGGACTTCGGCATCGCGCGCATCACTCACCGCCACGACGCGCAGCTCGGTGGCGACATCGCCGCAGGCTCGCCGTACTACATGTCACCGGAGCAAGCGCGTCAGCAAGCGGTCGATTGCCGGTCCGATGTGTTCTCGCTCGGCGTCGTGCTCTATGAGCTGTTGACCGGAGCCAAGCCGTTCACTGGCGAGGGCCTCGACGCGATCATGGCGTCGGTGCTGACCCATTCCCCCCCGCTGGCTGATGAACTGAATCCGGCCGTGCCACAGGCTCTAGCCCAGATCGCCGCCTGTGCCATGGAAAAGGATGCGGCGCTTCGATTCGATTCAGCCTCCAGCTTTTCGCGCGCGCTCCGTCAACACTTCACGGCCACCGACCAGGCGCCTGCAGAGATAGGGTCCAACGGCAGGCATCGCCACCCGTGGATCGCGGCCGTTGCTGCCGCGGGCGTGCTGGGCATCGGCGCGGCTTCCCTTCAGATGCGAGACGAGCCTGCGGCTGTGCAAGCAGAGCAGCCGGCAGTTCCGAGCACCGCGCTGGCGTCGGCGAACAACGGGCCACCGGCCGTTGTTCGGGAACCAGCGCCGTCGTCCGATATGCCGGCCCGAAAAGCACAGGCGCGCGCCGCACCCACTGCGCTGGCGCCGATGATCAAGGGCAAGGTCACGCTGGCCATCAGCCCGTGGGGTCAGATTGAAGTCGATGGATCCAACGTCGGAACCACCCCACCCTTGAACCAACTGACCTTGTCAGCCGGTTCACACCACATCACGATTCGAAACGCCGACTTTCCGGCTTACAGTGCGACAGTCGATGTCGCAGGCGGTCAGCCAGTGACAATCAGGCATAAATTCGGATCATGAAACTGTTGGTTGTCGTGGTGATGACTTGCCTATTCTCTGCCTGCACATCCGGCCCGCTCGCGCCCAAAGGCGCCCTTGATGTGATGGACCGGCCCGCCGAGAAGGCCCTGCTGACCGGTCTGCACGCTTACGACGACGCCCATTACGCAGAAGCTGAAAAGCAGCTCAGCTTGGCACTGAAGTCCGGGCTGGTGTCGACCCGAGATGTGGTTGCCGCGAACAAGCATCTGGCCTTCATCTATTGCAGCACCAACCGGATCGTCGACTGTGAAGCCGCGTTTCGCAATGCACGGCGCGCCGATCCCAGCTTCACCCTGAGCAAATCAGAGGCAGGCCATCCGCTGTGGGGACCCGTCTTCAAGCGGACACAGCCGTGATATCGCAGGTCTTTCGGCGCCCTGCCGCGGGCCATCGAGCACGATGACCCCCGACTTCGAGATCGCGCTGCGCATCTACTGGGAAGACACCGACGCCGGTGGCGTGGTCTTCTATGCCAACTACCTGAAATTCTTCGAGCGCGCCCGCACCGAATGGCTGCGCGCGCTCGGCCACAGCCAGGAACAGCTGAGGCTGCACGACGACGCGATGTTCGTCGTCAGCGACACCACCATGCGCTACCGGCGCCCGGCACGGCTCGACGATCTGCTCCGGGTCACCGTGAAGCTCGCCGAGGTCCGGCGCGCTTCGATCACGCTCGCGCAGCAAGCCTGGCGCGGCGACGAACTGCTGACCGAAGGCACGATCCGCATCGTCTGCGTCGAGCCCGGAACCTTCCAGCCGCGCAGCATTCCGAATGCCATCGCCACCGCACTTCCACAGAAATAATCCACCGCATTCATGAACCAAGACCTCTCGATATTCAGCCTCGTGCTGCACGCCAGCGTGGTGGTGCAGCTGGTGATGGCAGGCCTGCTGATCACCTCGCTGGCGAGCTGGACGGTGATCTTTGGCAAGCTGTTCGGCCTGCGCAAGGTGCGCGCCGAGAACGAGGTCTTCGAGCGCGACTTCTGGGCCGGCAAGAACCTGAACGACCTCTACGACGACGCCACCAAGCGCAGCACCTCGTCGGCCCCGATGGAGCGCATCTTCGCCTCCGGCATGCGCGAATTCATGAAGCTGCGCGAGCGCCGCGTCACCGATTCGGGCGCGCTGCTCGACGGCTCCCGACGAGCGATGCGCGCCAGCTTCCAGCGCGAGCTCGACACGATCGAATCAAACCTGTCGTTCCTCGCCTCGGTCGGCTCGGTGTCGCCTTATGTGGGCCTGTTCGGAACGGTGTGGGGGATCATGCATGCGTTCATAGGCCTCGCGAACCTGACGCAGGTGACGCTGGCCACCGTCGCGCCGGGCATTGCCGAGGCGCTGGTCGCCACCGCCATCGGCCTGTTCGCGGCGATCCCAGCGGTCATCGCCTACAACCGCTTCGCCCGCGACATCGACCGCCTGGCGATCCAGATGGAGACCTTCATCGAGGAGTTCTCCAACATCCTGCAGCGCAACCTCGGACAACCCACGCCAGCGTCCACGATGGCCGGGGGCCGCTAGGATGAAACTTACCGTGTCGACTTTGGCTTGCGGTCCTTTGCTGCCGTTTGCAGACAGTAGGCTGCAGGCATCCGCTGGCGCGAGAGCGCTGCGGCGGGCTGCCGTGTTCCGTTCATGTCCCCCGGGCCGGTTGAAGAATCAAGCGCCTCGGCTCGCGGCTGTCGGGCCCTCCTCCTTGACTTCACTCCACACGGCATCCCACCACAGCGCTCGGAATGACACCGTGGCGGTCCAAGGCCTGCGAGAGCGCCAGCGCTTCCTGCGGAGGATGCCGGGTGACCGGCGCAGCGAAGTCAAGGAGGAGGGCCGGATGGTCTCGGCCCATAGCGACTGGGCGGTGAACCGGGCCGGGGGACATGAGCGGAGCCGGTCACCCGGTAGCCTCCGCGCGCGCAGGCCAACGCATGCTGCGAATTCCTTTCGAACGGCCACCATGGAACGCAAGCAGAGCGTCGCTCGCGCCCTATCGATTCATGCGTCGTGGGTCGCGCTAAGCATGGAGGAAAACTGAGATGCCGGCCGTCAGCCACCGGGGCGGTGGGCGTCGCCGCACGATCAGCGAGATCAACATGGTCCCGTTCATCGACGTGATGCTCGTGCTGCTGATCATCTTCATGGTCACCGCGCCGCTCATCACGACCGGCGTCGTCGACCTGCCGACTGTCGGCAAGAGCACGAAGACGATGCCGCAGCACGTCATCGAGCTCGTCGTCGGCGCCGACGAGCAGCTGCGCATGCGCCTCGACGGCAAGGACGCCGGCACGATCTCGATC
>JANXTP010000328.1 GCA_025352345.1 Burkholderiales bacterium
GGCGCTTGGCGCGTTCGATCACCATCTCGGCGACCTGCACGTGCCGCGCCGCGGGCTCATCGAAAGTGGAGCTGATGACTTCGCCGCGCACGGTGCGGACCATCTCGGTCACTTCTTCCGGCCGCTCATCGACCAGCAGCACGATCAGGTGCACGTCGGGGTAGTTGGCCACCAGTGCATGCGCCATCTGCTGCATCATCACCGTCTTGCCGGTCTTGGGCTGTGCGACCAGCAGCGCGCGCTGGCCTTTGCCGATCGGCGCGATCAGGTCGATGATGCGGCTGGTGACGTTCTCGTCCGACTTGATGTCACGCTCGAGCTTGAACTGCTCCGTCGGGAACAGCGGGGTCAGGTTCTCGAACATGACCTTGTGCTTGCTCTCCTCGGGCGCGACCCCGTTCACGCGGTCGACCTTGACCAGCGCGAAGTAGCGTTCACCGTCCTTCGGCACCCGCACTTCGCCTTCGATCGCGTCGCCGGTGTGCAGGTTGAAGCGCCGGATCTGGCTCGGGCTGAGGTAAATGTCGTCGGTGCTGGCCATGTAGCTCGCGTCGGGCGAGCGCAGGAAGCCGAAGCCGTCGGGCAGGACCTCGAGCACGCCGTCGCCGAACACCTGTTCGCCGGTCTTGGCGCGCTTCTTCATGATCGCGAACATCAACTCCTGCTTGCGCATGCGGGCGACGTTTTCGATCTCCAACGCCTCGCCCATCGTGATGAGCTCCGAGACGTGGATCAACTTGAGTTCTGACAGATGCATGAATGGACACCCTGGGAGTGGTTGGCGACGGCGCTGGTGCCGCGTCACCGGGCGTTCGTTCAGACGTTCGAGCAGCCGCGTGCGGTGCTCGGGTGCGCTCGAATCAACGAACGGAACAACGAGAAAACTGGAGTGGTGTTGCTGCCGAATCCACGTGGCGCCTGTCAGGGCATCGAAGCCGCTGCGTCAGCGGGCCTCAGGGCGTGGTGGCGAATCTCTTGTTGCAAAAATCGGCAGCTTGGCTCTCTTGTGTGAGCGAGGCGCCGATTTCCGCTTCGTTTGAAGAAATTATAGATGACCGTCGAGGAACGCGGTCAATTGGGCTTTCGATAGGGCGCCGACCTTGGTCGCCGCGAGTTGGCCGTCCTTGAAAAGCATCAGCGTCGGGATGCCCCGGATGCCGAACTTGGCCGGCACGTCACGGTTCTCGTCGACGTTCATCTTGGCGATCTGCAGACGACCGTCGTAGTCCTTCGAGACTTCGTCGAGGATCGGCGCGATCATCTTGCACGGGCCACACCACTCGGCCCAGTAATCGACCAGCACCGGCTGGGTGGACTGGAGCACGTCGGCTTCGAATGACGCGTCGGAAATGTGTTTGATGAGGTCGCTGGCCATGATGTGTGTCCTTCTGCGGGGCAGGTGCGGTGGGAATGAACCCGGGGTTCGGGTACCGCTAAAGTGCAGGTTATTGTGGCAGAAACCAAGTGTCGGGGTGGCATGCACGGTGGCTATGAACTTGATAGCGCCCACTTCGGAAGAGTGCCTGCGTTTTCTGTCACCTCGACCGTGCCCCGTCCCAACCTGCCTGCCTTTAACGTGCCTGATTTACTCTGCGATGCCGCCTTGCCGGCTAACTTGCCTTCACTCTGGTGCGAACCCGTGTCGGGTCTGGTGCCACGCATCGCCGGGTGGATCGGCGCGCGTGCGCTGCACCCAGCCCGCGTCGTCGTGTTGGTGCCCTATGCGCAATTGATGCGGGTAGGGCGCGACATGTGGGCGCGGTGCGCTGCTCCGGGCTTCACGCCCCGCTTCGAGACCACGCGCAACTGGGCGCGCAGCGCTGGCGGTTTCGTGCCGGGAAGCGACGATCTGGCTTTCGACATGGCGCGCGACCTCATCACCGCCCAATCGTTGCTGTCGCGTGCGGGGCTGGCGCAGCAGCAAGTAGCGCTGGCCGGGCGTCTGGTGGAAATCGTGCATCACCTGGCCCCGGTGGTGGCAGCTGTGCCGCTGCCCGATCGCGCCGGCTGGGCGGTGCAGGCAATGGGCATTTCGGCCGGCGAAGGGGAGTCGCCGTGGTTTGCGCTGGAAACCGCGCTGGTTCGCATTGCCGTGGCATGGGCCGCCACGTCCGGCTACGCCACCGATGTCCTGCTGGGCGATGCTGCGTTGGCGCAAGTCGATGCGCTGATCGTGCTGGAGGGACTGCAAGCCGATCCGCTGACGCGGTCGCTCGTGACCTCGTTCGGAGAGCGCGCGATGTGCCTGCCGCTGCATGCCGGGACCGGCAGCGCGATCGACGTCGGAATGGAAAGCCATATCGCCGGCAGCGATGCCGATGTCAGCGCTGATAGCAGCACCAGTTCCGGCACCGTCCGGGTCGATGAGCCCTCTGTCCAGCCCGGACCATTTTCCCCTGCCTCCCTGC
>JANXTP010000370.1 GCA_025352345.1 Burkholderiales bacterium
CGGCTGGGCGAGCAGGTGCAGGTCACGGTCGAACTGGTGACAGAGATACCGCCGGAGAGGTCCGGGAAGTACCGCTACGTGGTGAGCCACGTGGCCACGGGTCAACAACGTGAGGTCTGCGATGCGTGACCTGCTCATCGCCCTCATCGTCTTCGGCTCGCTGCCGTTCATCCTCAAGCGCCCCTTCTGGGGCATCGTGCTCCTGGCCTGGCTGGGCTACATGAATCCGCACCGGCTGTGCTATGGCTTCATGCTCAACATGCCGGTGGTGATGATCGTCGCGCTGGTCACGCTGACCGGGATGCTGTTCTCCAAAGAGGCCAAGCGCATGGTCTGGAGCCGAGAGATCGTCGTGCTTGTGGTCTTCGTCGTCTGGATGGGCATCACGACGACCCAGGCGTTCAATTCCGATGAGGCATGGGTCCATTACGAAAAGGTCATCAAGATCCAGATCCTGACCTTCATGACCTTGCTGCTGCTCACCTCGCGCGAGCGGGTGAATCTGCTGGTCTGGGCCATCGTCGTCTCGCTGGCCTTCTATGGCGTCAAGGGCGGCATCTTCACGATCACGAAGGGTGGCGTGCACCGGGTGCAAGGGCCGGATAACACCTTCATCGGGGGCAACAACGAACTCGCGCTGGCGATGGTGATGACCATTTCGTTGATGTACTACCTGTACATGCACGAGACGCACAAGTGGCTCAAGCCCGGCCTGATGGCGGGCATGATCCTGACGGCCATCGCCGCCTTTGGAACGCAGTCGCGGGGTGCCTTGGTCGCGCTCATCCTGACCGGTACGATGTTCTGGCTGAAGAGCCGCACCAAGTTCAAGACCGCGGTGCTGGTTGCGTTCGCGGGGCTGGTGGGGCTCAGCCTGATGCCGGAAGCCTGGTTCGAGCGAATGAATACGATCGGGACCTACGATGAGGACCAATCGGCGTTGGGGCGGATCAACGTCTGGTGGACTGCGTGGCATCTGGCTAACGATCGCATCTTCGGCGGCGGCTTCGATACATGGATACCAGCCGTCTTTGAGCGGTACGCCCCGGATCCCACGAACGTGCGCGACGTGCACAGCATCTATTTCGAGGTATTGGGTGAGCATGGCTGGCCCGGTCTGATCCTGTTCTTGTCGCTGCTGGCGCTGACGTGGATGAAGTGCAGCTCGGTGATCCGCTTTGCCAGGAAGCACCCGGAAGCGCTCTGGGCCAAGGACCTGGCTGCCATGATCCAGGTTTCGATGGTGGCGTACCTGTCTGCCGGCGCGTTCCTGGGGCTGGCCTACTTCGACTACATCTACCATCTGGTGGCGATCGTCGTCGTCGTCCATCACCTGGTCGTGGTCGAAACCAGTCGCCGCGTCGGCGTGAACGCCGTCACGCCGAGTGTTCAGCCGTCGAGCACGCGCTTGGGCTCCTCGCCCTGAATTCCGGCATGTCCTGGATCTGGTTGTACCTACCAATGCTGTGGCTGGCCATGGTGGCGGCAATCGTGCTTTGGTACCGGCGCGACATTGGCCGCCTCTGGCGCGAGCCTGTGCTCAAGCGTCCCGTGCTGGTGCTGGAAAGCGATGACTGGGGCGCCGGTCCACCCGTTCAGGCCGCCGCACTCGACAACATCGCCGCTGTGCTCGGTCGATACCGGGATTCGGCCGGGCGCAGGCCCGTCGTGAGCTTGGCCGTCGTGCTGGCTGTGCCGGACGGCCGTGCCATCGGCGGGGACGCCACCTCGTACCGGAAGGTCTGTCTCGACGAACCGCCGCTGGCCCCGGTGCTCGACGCGTTGAAGCGGGGTGAGGCGGAGGGCACGTTTTCGCTGCAGTTGCACGGCCTGGAGCACTTCTGGCCCGAGACCCTGATGGCCAGCGTTGACCCACAGGTTCAGGCCTGGCTACGCGAGCCGCTGCCCGCATCGACTGAGCGGCTGCCCACCCATTTGCAGAGCCGGTGGACCGATGCGTCAAGCCTGCCTTCGGTGCCACTGACGGACGAAGCCGTGCATCGGGCAGTGAAGGAGGAGATTGAGGTCTACGTTCGCACCATCGGCCGCGCGCCCATCGTCGTCGTGCCGCCGACCTTCGTCTGGACGCCTGCGGTCGAGCGCGCCTGGGCGGCCCACGGCGTCGAGTGCGTGATCACGCCTGGGTGTCGCTACACGGTCCGGGTCGCCGATGGCACCAGCGTCACCGATGGTGCGCAGTTCGCCAATGGCGACAGCGCGGGCGGCGTCACCTACTTGGTGCGCTACGACTACTTCGAGCCCGCCCGGGGGCGGGATGCCAACTACGCTCTTCGCGCCCTTCGGCGCGCCACCGCGGAAGGGCGCCCCTGCGTGCTGGAGAATCATCGCGTGAACTTTTGCGGCGATGCGGCGGTGCGCGCAGACAGCCTGCACGAGTTGGAGAAGCTCGTGGCGGGCACCCTGCGACTGATGCCGACGGCCCGTTTCCTGTCCTCCGCCGACCTGTACCGCGTCATGACCACGCGGGATCGGCAGTGGCTTCGTGAGGGATTCGGCGAGCGGTTTCCATTTCTGTGGCAGCGCCTGCGCAACACTGGGCGTTTGTGGAAGCTGCTGAAGCTCTCTGGTGCCGCGATCCCCGTCGAGTTGCTCATGGCATTGAAGTCGCATGCGACGACCCATCCATATGACTGACAGCGATGTCTCTGATTCCTTCTCTTCCGCGAAGGGTTCTCTAATGACTGAGGCGGATGCCGTGCCCAAGGTGAATGCTAGGCCCGCTGCGACGTTCGAGTTCTCGCTACTCAGGACGCAAGACATCCCGGACTGCGTCGAAATCGTTCGCCGCACATTTGCCGAATTCGACGGCGAACCGGACGCAATTGCAAACTGGTTTAACGCGCGAATCACCCACAACCCATGGCAGCGTGCCCTAGACGGTATTGGCCTGGGCGCCCGGGACGGCGGACGACTCATCGCCTTCAGGGCGATGTCCGCGCAGCCATGGTGGATAGAAGGCAAATCCACCGTGATCGCCTTCATGGGAAACACCAGTGTCGATTCCGCCTACCGCGGCTGTGGCTTGGGTGGCAAATTGATCGCCAACAGTCGGGAGTGCGCAGAGCTTACCGGTACCACGACCGCTGGCAACATCACGCAGAAGGTTTACCGCAAGCAAGGCTTCGTCGCGATCGGGGGCGAAGGCAACGATTTCTTTCGCCTGCGCGCCAGCTATGTTGGTTCGGTGCAGTCGCGCATCGGCAGCAAGCTGGGGCGGCTGACGGGCCGCGTTGCCGATACGCTGTCGGCCGGTGTCGAACGCCGGCTGGGTACGGTGCGTGGCTTTCGGCTGGCGTCGGTCGCGCGATGCTCCGAGGAGTTTGACGACCTGTGGGCCCGGGCGCGATCCGGCTATACGTCCTGTCTGGAGCGCAGCAGCCAGTATCTGAACTGGCGCCTCTTCGACTTCCCCACGCATCCCTTGTCGTTGCTGGCCCTGCGAGACGAAGGCGGTTGCCTGCGCGGCTACGGCATCTGGCACCAGCTGAAGTATTCGGAGCACGTCTTGTGTGCCGTGCTGCGCGACCTGTTCGTCGCCATTGACGACGACGACGCGGTACGCGCGTTCCTCGCGCTGGCCATCCAACATTGGCGCAGCCTGGACATCACCTGGGTCAACCTGGAAGTCGCTTCCAATAGGC
>JANXTP010000396.1 GCA_025352345.1 Burkholderiales bacterium
CTCACGGGCAGTTCGACAAAGCCCGCTGCCACGGCGGCTTCGATCTGCATCGCCGTCAACCTGGAGGCACTTCCGGAAACTGCGAGCACCCGATCGACGCCGCCAAAGGAATCGAATCGGGCGGGGCTCCGAGTGGGCAGGCCCGCTTCGCGCCACCACTGAGTCAATGCGTACTGGACGCCCGAGGAACCGACGACGAAGAGGCCATTCCTGCGCTGCGCTTCGCGCTCGATCAGGCGGCCGATTTCGGTGAGATGCGCCGGTGTTGAGGCGTCGAATAGCATCGCATCCGCAGGCTCGCGCATCCGAGTCGCCATGGCGCTGTCGATGGCGTCGCGGCTTTGGTCCAGTTCGGCCAACGTGAAGTTCGCGACCGCCAGGCTCGCCTGGCGCGCCAGATGAACGCCGAGGTCGGCTTCGTCCATTGGAGTGACCGGATGGACGCTCATGATCGGGTGCCGGTCGATCCGATAAACCTTGCCGTCGGTGCCCGAACGGGCGAACAGGTTGCCGAACAGGCAGTAGCGGCCCAGGGCGGGGTTGCCGGCGACGACCGGCACCATGCCGGCGGCCAGATGCTGGCGCGCAATCTCGATGACGCGCCCGATGCTGCCGATCGCCGGGGAGCTGTCGAAGGTGGAACAGACCTTGTAATGAACGATGGGCGCCAACGCGGACAACGCCTGAAACAGCGGCGGCAGCGCAACATCCATCTCCTGCGGGCTCATGCCACGGCTGTCGCCAGCGATGCCGATTGCATCCAGGTGAGAGAACTTCTGGAGCGCCGCCGCTGTCGGGGGCTTGAGGAAGAGCGCGCATTCGAGCCCGGCGAACGCAAGCACTTCGAGGGCGTCGGTCGACCCGGTGAAGTCGTCGCCGTAAAACGCCAACCTCAGCGTACCGGCCTTCGAACTGTCAGGCGCGATCACTGGTCTCCTCCGAACTTTGCTATCGCTGCACGCAGTGCCGGGTGGTCCTGCGCGTAAGCCTGGAGCGTCACACCCGCGACAGCGGCTTCCCAGCCTTCGCGCATGCTGGCGACACCTGCCGCGATGCCAAGCGGATGGCCGATGATGCCGCCACCGGCGAGGTGCATCAAGTCGGTGCTACCCAGTGCGGCATACATGTCGGGTGCTTGCCCGGCCCATTGTCCCGACGAGAAGACCGGCATGATGGGGCGCAGCTCCGCAAACGATTCCAGGCACGACCTGGCCGATCGGATGACGGAGTCGTCGGGCTCCCAAAATTTGCTTCTCAGACCATTCACGTGCAATTGATCGACGCCCGCAAGGCGCCAGAGCTTTTGATAGGCGACGAAGTCGAAGCCCAGCGCAGGATGCCGGGTGAGGGCGCCCCAGCCGGCGCGGTGCCCGTGGATCGGCAACTCGCTGTAGCTGCGCAGGTGCTCGACGCCGGCAAAGCCGACGCCATTGACATTGACCATCACGCAGGTGCCGCCGAGCGCCACGACGGCATCATGCCGGCGCCGCATGTCGGCGATGCTGCCCGAAATGTTGATCGCGTACATTGGCATGCGCCCCAGGCGATCGGCGTGGCGGTGCAGCACCGGCATCACCGCCTGCAATCGCTGCATGAAAGGCGCATAGGCGGGGTCGACGAG
Organism: Burkholderiales bacterium; assembly: GCA_025352345.1. Classification (GTDB taxonomy): domain Bacteria; phylum Pseudomonadota; class Gammaproteobacteria; order Burkholderiales; family Burkholderiaceae_C; genus PBB1. The sequence goes on from JANXTP010000396.1 coordinate 1,622, forward strand.
CAGTTCGTCGTCTTTGACGAAGTCGATGCCGGCCGCGCACAGCGCGTCGACGGTCTCAGCGGTCTGCTCGGGCGAAAGACCAATGCTGGGCTTGACGATGCTGCCGATCATCGGGCGACCGGAAACGCCGGCCTTTTCGAGCGTGCCCTTCAAGCCAAACTGCGGCCCCGGGAAGCGCGCCGCGTAGTCGGCGGGCAGGTCGATGTCGAGCAAGCGCAAGCCGGTCACTTCGCCCAGCTCGAAGAGGTTGCCTGCAAGCGTGGCCAGCAGAGCCGGCAGATTGGCGCCGACGTTGTCCACCGGAAAGGCGATCTCCACCCGCCCGCGATGGAACACGCTTCCCGCTGCCCTGTGCTCGGCATGTGCGCTGTGCAGGCTCGGATGCGGCATGGGGGGCAGCAACTCGATCTGCGTGACCCGGGCCCGGGCTCGATCCTTGAGCGCGTCGGTCTCGCCCGGCAGCGACAGGAAGGTCCCGCTGGACTGCTCGCCGGCGATGACTTCGGCGGTTCGCTCGATCGGTGTGCAACTCTCGACCAGATAGCTCGCTCGAAATTCGGCTCGCGGCGTTGCGGTAGGCATGGGTGTGACCTGTGACGATTGCATCGGACCGCTGCGCCACCGAGCTGCAAGCTGCAAGGCGCACGGCATGCGAGGAATCGTAGTGATTGGCCGCCATGTTTCCTAACGATATGATCTCGATTTGATGCGACGAAAACTCACAATCGTTCCCGGCACCACCGGGCTTGCGCCATGTCAACGAATCCTCCCCGGCCTTCCCTGAACGCGCTGCGCGCCTTCGAAGCAACGACCCGTCTGGGCAGCATGAGTGCCGCAGCCGGGGAGTTGTTCGTGACCCACGGTGCGGTGAGCCGACACATCCGATCGCTGGAGGACCAAATGGGCGTGATTCTTCTGGACCGCAGTGGTCAGTCGAGACAGCCGACTGCCGAGGGCGTGCGCTTGGCGGGGGGCCTGGCGACGGCGTTCCGCCTCATCCAGGCGAGCGTCGAGCAACTC
>JANXTP010000402.1 GCA_025352345.1 Burkholderiales bacterium
GTTGAAGCAGCGCGTCACCGTGCTGCTGGTGCCCAACAAAAACCTCGACACACCGAACTACCGGCTCGAACGCCTGCGCCACGACGACCCGCGCCTGGAAAACCTGCAGGCCAGCTACACGATGATCGAAGAGGCGAGCGAGGAACCCGCCGTCACCCGGCGCGAGAAAACCGCCGCCAAGCAGGAGCCGGTGATCAAGGGGGTGCTGCCCGAGACGCCTGCACCGACGGCGATTCCGAAGCCCGCAGCGGCACCGGTCGCCCCCGTCACCACGGCGGCGCCGATTGCGGCCCCCCGCGCGGCGGCAGCGCCTGCAGCCGGTGGCGGCTTCTTTGGATGGTTGTCGCGCCTGTTTGGCGGCGACGCACCGGCTCCGGTGGTCAAGCCGGCCACATCAACCACCGCAAAGCCAACCGCAACGCCCGAAGGTCGTGGCGAGCGCTCAGAACGGGGCGATCGCGGTGGCCGCGGCGGACGCGGCGGCCGACGCGGTGAGCGCGGCACCGACGGTCGTTCGGAAGGCCGTGGTGACCCTCGCGAGGGTCGCGGCGGACGCGGCGGTCGAGGCGAACGCCCTGACGATGCGGCAGGAATCGATGCCGGCGCCTCGCGCGAAGCCCGTGGGCCGCGGCCTGAGGGTCGCGGTGGTGAGCGGCCGGAACGAAGCGATGCTCGCCCAGAAGCCCGTGGAGAGTCGCCCGCCGAGGGCCGCGATGGCGGTCGCCGCGGCGGCCGAGGCGGTCGCGGTGAGCGTCAGGAACGCGATGCACGTGCCGCGCCGACCGGCAGCGATGTGGCGACCGATGAGCTGCCATTGGCCGCAGCGGCCTTTGTCGATTCGCAAGCCGATGTGGCCGCACCAGGCGCCGATGCAACTGAAGGCGCCGAGGCCCGTGAAGGCGGACGCCGTCGTCGCCGCGGTGGCCGTGGCGGACGTGATCGCGATCCGATGCGTGCAGAACAGGCCGATGGTGAGCCAGGTGCCGAGTCCGACACCGCGATGACCGCGGACGCCGAGGCAACGTTGGTCAATGGCGACGAGCCGATGCCGGTCGCTGCCGGCGACGCACCCGACGGCGGGCAGCGTGATGGCCGCCGTCGCAGCCGCGGCGGGCGCAACCGCCGCGACCGTGGTGACCGCGAAGAACCCCGTGCCGATGGGGAATCTGGCAGCGTTGGTGTCACTGCAGCGGAGTCGGTGGAGGGTGAGGTTGTCGAATCGACATCCAGCGCTTCTGCTGACGCCACGCCCGCCAGCACCCGGGCCCCTGCACCGGTGGCTGTGTCTTATGAAGAAGCCCCGGCAGCCGTGAACGAAGTGTCACCCGCCACCAGCCCGGTGGTTGTCGAAGCCGTACCGGAACCGGTGGCAGCGGTGATGCCCGCGCCCGTTCGCGCGCCAGAACCCGCGCCGGTCGTGGTGGCCGCTCCAGCCGCAGCGCCAGCGCCGATCGCCGCGTCCTTCGTGCTCGAAACCCACGCCCTGCAAGCGGTGGCCGAAACCGTCGGTCTACAGTGGATCAATTCCGATGCCGAGAAGATCCGCGCAGCACAGGAGGCGATGGCCAGCGAGGCGAAGCCAGCGCATGTGGCACGGGAGCCGAAGCCGGTCACCGCGATCGACGACGGCCCGCTGGTGCTGGTCGAAACACGCCGCGATCTGTCGCAGGTGAAGCTGCCGTTTGAGGTGCAGGACAACGCACCACCGACGACCTGATCTCGTTGCAGATGTGAAAACGGCGCACCGTGAGGTGCGCCGTTTTTCATTCAGCCCGTGACACGGTCAGGGCAGCCGCTCCAGCGCCCGCTGGTAGACAGGGTCGTGCATCAGCTGGTCCCAGGTTCGCGGCGCAGTCTGCGGCAGCAGCGCCAACCGTCGCTGTTCGCTGTCCTCGTCTGCGTGCCAGTGGCCCTGGGCTAGAGAGGCCAGCAGCCCGTCGAGCAGCGCATCGACCGCGGCACCGCCATCGACCGACTGGTTGCACAGCAGCACCAGATCGCAGCCGGCATTCAGCGCCACCTCGGCCGCATCGGTGTAGCTGACCTCGACCCCCGCGATGCGGCGTGCGCCGGCCATGCTCAGGTCATCGCTGAACACCGCGCCCGTAAATCCAAGTTGCTGCCGTAGGACCTCCTTCAACCAGCGTGGCGAGAAGCCAGCCGGGTTCGCATCGACCTTGGGGTAGACGACGTGCGCCGGCATCACGCTGGCCAGGCTGGTACTCAGCCACTCGTAGGGCCGTGCGTCGTCGGCGAGGATGACTTTGAGCGAGCGCTTGTCGATCGGGATCTCGGTGTGGCTGTCAGCCTTCACATGCCCGTGTCCCGGAAAGTGCTTGCCGCAATGCACCATGCCGGCTTGCAGCAGGCCGTGCATCAGGCTCTTGGCCAGCAGCGTCACCACGCGCGGGTCGCGATGGAATGCGCGGTCGCCGATCACTCCGCTGGACCCGAAATCGAGGTCCAGCACCGGCGTGAAGCTGAGGTCGACACCACAGGCACGCAGCTCGGCCGCCAGCACGAAGCCGCTGGCGGTGGCGGCATCGGTGGCACCCAGTGGGTCGTGCATCCACTGCTCGCCGAGCACGCGCATTGGCGGCAGGTGGGTAAAGCCATCGGTGCGGAAGCGCTGCACGCGGCCGCCTTCGTGGTCCACGCAAACCAACACATCCGGACGGATCGACTTGATCTCGGCGGTCAGCGCGGTGAGCTGCCGGCGGTCTTGCCAGTTGCGCCCGAACAGGATCAAGCCGCCCGTCAGCGGGTGCCGAAGGCGTCGCCGGTCGCAGGCGTTCAGCTGCAGGCCTTCGATGTCGAGCACGACCGGGGCATGGACGGTGGGCAGTGCAGACGTCGGTGTCGCGCGAGCGCTGGCTTGGGCAGAACGGTTCTTCTTCATGTGGGGTTCTCGACGACCACGAAGCTGGTCGCGTAATCGGTTTCATCGGTGATGCTGACATGGGCCTTCAGCCCGCGCGCATCGAACCATGCCGCCAGTTCGCCGTGCAGCACGATGTGCGGCTGGCCACTGGGCAGGTTCAGGATTTCGCAGGACCGCCAGGTCATCGGCATGCGCAGGCCGAGGCCGATCGCCTTCGAAAAGGCCTCCTTCGCCGAGAAGCGTGTACCGAGGTAGCTGATGCCCCGCGCCTCGACGCGGGCGCGCCGGGCGCGAAACACCTGCAACTCCTGCGGGCCCAGCACCTTCTCGGCGAAGCGCTCACCCCGCCGCGCCAGTATCGCGGCCATGCGCCGCAGGTCGCAGAGGTCGGTGCCGATGCCGTAGATCATGAGGCTGCGTGCGCCCGATGGATGCAGCGCAGATAGTCGCGCACCGTCTCGGCCAGGCCCAGTTCCAGCGCATCGGCGATCAACGCATGGCCGATCGACACCTCCTGCACACCGGGCACGGCACGCAGGAAATCACTGAGGTTGTCACGGTTCAGGTCGTGGCCCGCGTTCAATTGAAGACCTTGGATCAGCGCCGCATCGGCGGTGGCAGCAAAGCCGGCCAACACGGCGGTGTGCTCAGGCGTGCCGTGCGCGCTGGCGTAGCTTTCGGTGTATAGCTCGACGCGCTCGGCACCCAATGCGCACACCGCTGGCATCGCTTGTGGCAACGGGTCCATGAACAGGCTGACCCGCACGCCCAACGACTGCGCCTCCGCGATCAGCGGCGCCAAAACGGCAGCGTCTTGCGGGAACTGCCAGCCGTGGTCGGAGGTAGCTTGATCCATCGCATCGGGCACGAAGGTGCACTGGTGCAGCGGCAAGCCACGTTGCTTGACCTCTCGGATCAAGTCCATCACGTTGTGCAGCGGGTTGCCTTCGATGTTGTATTCAGTCTGCGGCCAGTCCTGCATCAACGCGGCCAGATCGAACACATCGTGGCTGCGAATGTGGCGCTGGTCAGGCCGCGGATGCACCGTGATGCCGTGTGCGCCCGCCTGCAATGCCAGCGTGGCCGCGCGGGTCACGCTCGGGATGCCAAGCGCGCGCTGGTTGCGCAGCAGGGCCACCTTGTTCAGGTTGACCGACAGGGCGGTGTGCCCACGATGAGCGTCGAGGCCGGCGGTGAGCAAGGGGTTCATGACGGGCGTTGATTCGAGCCGAGGTTGCCAGCGGCGGCAGCAGCAGCTGGCAACGGCACCAGGCTTTGCAAGCCCAGCATCACCTGCCGCGTGCGCAACACCGACGAGCCGAGATGATAGTGAAGCAAACCGCGCAGCAGGCCGCGCCATTCAAGCAGCGCCCCCGCACAGGCCTGCTGCACAGCGGCCAGGCTGCCATGCAGCAGCGCCGCCTGCATGCCGACCAGCGTCGCGCCCGACACGGCGCTGTCGTCGGGTCGTGCCACGGTGACACCCGCTTCGGGCCGCAGCACATAGCGGCCTTCCGGATCAACAGCATCGAGCGTCAGCGTGACCAGGCTCAGATCGGGCAGCACACCGATCTGCTGCAGCAGCGTGATCTCGAATGCGCGCAGCGCCGACTGCACCTGGGTGTCGTCGCCACCGCTGAGTGCCGGCAAGGTCTGCGCATAGGCATCGAACAGCAGCGGGTGCGGGTCCTGGCGGGCCAGCAACTTCATCAGCAACTCGTTCAGGTAGAAGCCGCTGAACAGTGCCGCGCCGGTCAGCATCGCAGCGCCGCCGGCCCAGTCTGCACCGCGCAAGGTCTGCACTTCGCGCGTCTGGGCGTCGGCGTGCTGCGAGCCGGCCACCTCGGCTTTGGGTGGGCGGCCGAGCGACAGATGCAGGCGCTGGAACGGCAGCAGCACCGAGCGCAGCTGGGAATACGGGCGCTTCGCCCCTTTAGCCGCCACGACGAGCCGGCCCTGCTCGCGCGTGTAGACATCGAGGATCAGGCTGGACTCGCTCCAGTCATAGCGGTGCAGGATGTAGGCGGTCAGCAGCGAGGGTGCTCTGGAGGGCCGACGCGTCGTCACCCTGTTACTCGTAACCGTAAGAGCGCAGGTGTTCCTCATCATCGGCCCAGCCGGAACGCACCTTGACCCACAGTTCGAGGAACACCGTGGCACCCATCAGCTTTTCGAGCTCCTGTCGCGCTTCGCTGCCGATGCGCTTCAAGCGCTCGCCACCGCCACCGATGACCATGCCCTTGTGCGCGTCGCGCTCGACGACGATGCTGGCGGCAATGCGGCGCAGATTGCCCTCTTCCTCGAACTTGTCGATCACCACGGTCGAGGTGTAGGGCAGCTCATCGCCCATCAACCGGAACAGCTTCTCACGGATGATCTCGCTGGCCAGGAACTTGTCGCTGCGATCGGTCAGCGCATCCTCCTCATAGAACCACGGCTGCTTCGGCAGGTAGGGCTCGACGATGGCCAGCAGGCGCTGCACGTCAGCGTCCTTCTTGGCGGTCAGGGGCACGAACTCGGCAAAAGCATGGCGGTCCTGCATGCCCTTGAGCCAGGGCACGAGATCGGCACGGCGGTGCACGGCATCGAGCTTGTTGGCAATCAGGAACACCGGCTTCGCGAATTCGCCTGCGGGCATCAGCGACAACACCTTGGCATCGTCGAGGCCGAAGCGGCCCGCCTCGACGACGAACAGCACCACATCGACATCGGCGAGCACGCTGTGCACCGTCTTGTTCAGTGTGCGGTTCATCGCCGCGGCATAGCGCGTCTGGAAACCGGGCGTGTCCACGAACACGAACTGCGACGAGCCAACAGTGCGGATGCCGGTGATGCGGTGGCGCGTGGTCTGTGCCTTCGCCGACGTGATGCTGACCTTCTGCCCGACCAGCGCGTTGAGCAGCGTGCTCTTGCCGACGTTCGGCCGGCCGACGATCGCGACCAAGCCGCAGCGTTGCGGCGGTTGACCGCCAGCATCTGCTGCTTTTGCGGCTTCGGGCGAGGCACCCTCCGCAGCAGCGTTGTCTTCTTCGGGCGTGTCGATGGGTGACTCTTCCATGGAGCTCTCCTGGATGGAACTCGCGATGGTGGTCATCACGACTGAAGCGGGCTGCCGGGCTTGTCGGTGAGCTTGAGCGCGTCGAGCATGCGGCGCGCGGCTTCCTGTTCGGCGACGCGGCGCGAGCGGCCTTCGCCGGATTCTGTGAGGCTCAGCGCGGGCACGCTGCACTCGACCTCGAAGGTCTGTGCATGGGCCTGGCCACGAGTAGCGCTGATGCGGTACGTTGGCACCGGCAGGCGGCGCGCTTGCAGCCACTCCTGCAGTTCGGTCTTGGCGTCCTTGGTCCAGCTGGCGATGTCGG
>JANXTP010000423.1 GCA_025352345.1 Burkholderiales bacterium
GGGGTAGCCGGGGTCGGGGAGCAACACCTCGTCACCCGGGTCGATCAGGGCCACGCAGGCCAGCTGCAGTGCGGCCGACGCACCTGCGGTGATGACGATGCGTTCAGGTGCGATGTCGAGCGCGAAACGCTGCGCATACCAGCCGCTGATGCGCTCGCGCAGCGCCAGCAGCCCGCAGGAGTCGGTGTACTGCGTGCTGCCGTCGCGGATGGCGCGCTGCGCCGCTGCCTGCACCAGCGGAGGTGCGGTGAAATCGGGCTCTCCGATGTTCATGAAGATCATCGGCCGCCCGCCTTGCTGCGGGTCACACAGCGGGCCGCGCGCCAGCACCGACGCGGCCTTGGCGCATTCCATCACGTAGAACGGTTCGATGAAACCCAGACGGCGCGACAGGCGCGGCGACGACCTCATGTCCACGGGCGTGCGATTAAGCCGCTTCAGCGCCGGGCTGCCCGCGCCGCCTCGACCTCGACCGGCCGCAGGTCGGCAGCGGTCTTGTCGATCACGCCGTTGACGTATTTGTGGCCGTCGGTGCCGCCGAAGATCTTGGCCAGCTCGACCGCTTCGTTGATGACCACGCGGTAGGGGATGTCGAGGCAGTGGGTCAGCTCGTAGGCACCGATCATCAGCACACCATGTTCGACCGGCGACAACTGGCTGGTTTGCCGATCGACATGGCGCGCGAGTGCCTGGTCGATCGTTGCCGCCTCATTGATGCAGCCGTGCAGCAGCATCTCGAAATGTGCCGCGTCACAGCGCTCGAAGCCCTCGTGTTCGCGCACGTGCGCATCGATCACGGCGGCCCGCTCGCCCGACAGCAGCCATTCGTACAGGCCTTGCAATGCCAGCTCACGCGAGCGTCGACGGGTCGATTTCTGCGCGGCTTTCTTGGAGGCCTGGCGGAGCACCGGACTGGGCACCGCGGCTTCGGGCTTCGGTTCGGTGTCGGTCACGAGAGGTCTTCCATCAGGCGCGCCATCTCGATCGCCACGCGGGCGGCATCGCGCGCCTTGTCTTCGGCGCGTTCCCAGGCCTGGGCTTCGTCTTCGACGGTCAGGATCGCGTTGGCCACCGGCAACTGGTGGTCGAGCGAGACGCGGGTGACACCAGCGCCGCTTTCATTGGCCACCAGCTCGAAATGGTAGGTCTCGCCGCGGATGATGCAGCCGATGGCAATCAGCGCATCGAAGTCGTCGCTGTCGGCCATCGCCATCAGCGCGACCGGGATTTCCAGCGCGCCGGGCACGGTCACGTGATCGATCAATTCGACATCGACGCCGAGGCGGCGCAACTCGGCGGTGCACACCGCAGCCATGCGCTGCGTGATGTCGGCATTGAAGCGTGCCTGCACGATGCCGATGTGCAGATCGCTGCCATCGAGGTCGTCGGCAGCTTGGCCCTGGTCAGCGAGTTGCATGGGTTACCTGGGTCGAGTGAATATTGGGGCACGAGCGCGGGTTCATCAGCGGCAGGCGGCGTCGGCGGCGACGAAACCGGTGACTTCAAGGCCGTAGCCGACCATGCTGGGCATGCGACGCGGGCTGCCCAGCAATTTCATTTTCGACACCCCCATCTCACGCAGGATCTGGGCGCCGATGCCATAGGTGCGCAGGTCCATCTGGCTCTGCGACCGGGCGCCGGATTCGTCATGCGGCGTCAACTTGTCGCGCAACGACACCGTGCCTTCGCCGCAGTTCAGCAGCACCGCAATGCCGCGCTCGCTGGCTTGCAGCATCGCCAGCGCCCGTGGCAGCGGCCATGAGTGGACGCTGGGCCCCACGTCGAGCAGGTCCATCACCGACAGTGGTTCGTGCACCCGCACCAGCACCTCGTCCCGGTGCGTCCACTGGCCGTGCGTCAAGGCCATGTGCAGGCCGCCGGTGCGGTCGACGAACGAGGTGCATGTGAAGCTGCCCTGCTCGGTCACCAGCACGCGCTGGCCCACGCGTTCGATCAGGGTCTCGTTGCGGCTGCGGTATTCGATCAGGTCGGCGATGGTGCCGATCTTCAGGCCGTGCTGCGCGGCGAAGACTTCCAGGTCGGGCAGGCGGGCCATCGTGCCGTCGTCGTTCATGATCTCGCAGATCACCGCGGCGGGCGTCAACCCGGCCATCGCCGACAGGTCGCAACCGGCTTCGGTGTGACCGGCGCGCATCAGCACGCCGCCATCCTGTGCCTGCAGCGGGAAGATGTGGCCGGGCTGCACCAGGTCGCCGGGCTTCGCGTCGCGCGCCACTGCGGCCTGCACGGTGCGTGCACGGTCGGCGGCGGAGATGCCGGTGGTGACGCCCTCGGCGGCTTCGATCGACACGGTGAAGGCGGTGCCGTGCTTGGTGCCGTTGCGGCTGGCCATGGGCGGCAGCTGCAGCCGCTCGCAGCGTTCGCGGGTCAAGGTCAGGCAGATCAGGCCGCGCCCGAAGCGCGCCATGAAGTTGACCGACTCGGCCGTGACGTGCTCGGCGGCCATGACCAGATCACCTTCGTTTTCGCGGTCTTCCTCATCGACGAGGATGACCATACGGCCTGCGGCCAGCTCCGTCAGGAGCTCGGGAATCGGGGATATCGACATCGGTTGATTGTAGGTCGCGGGCCCCGTGACCTCCGGCGTAACCCTGAGCGCAACCTTGCGCTCAGGCAGGCCGCACGGCCGGCGCCACCGATTGCATGCGTTCAACGTAGCGGGCGATCAGATCGACCTCCAGATTGACCGCTGCACCGACCGTCAGATGACCCAAGGCCGTGTTCTCGATCGTGTGCGGGATCAGGTTGATGCTGATCTCGCAGCCGACGGCGTCGTCCGTGACGTGATCGACCACGCGGTTGACCGTCAGGCTGACGCCGTTGACGGTGATCGAGCCCTTGTAGGCGAGGAATTTCGCCAGCGCGGGTGGCACGTCGATGCGCAAGGTCCAGGATTCGCCGACCGCGGCGAAATGAGTCACCCGGCCGACGCCGTCAACATGCCCGCTGACCAGGTGGCCACCCAGCCGGTCATTGGCACACAGCGCTTTTTCGAGGTTGACCGGGCCGGTCGCGGCCAGCCCGGCGGTCTTGTCCAGGCTTTCGGCGGAGACATCGACGGTGAAGACATCGCGGGCAGCCTCGAACGAGGTGACGGTCATGCAGGCGCCGTTGATCGCGATGCTGTCGCCCAGGCAGACATCGGCCAGGTACTGCGGCGGCGTGGTGACGGTCAGCTGCTTGCCGTGGGAGGCGTCTGCGCCCAGGGCGCGCACGTCGGAGATCCGGCCGACGCCGGTGATGATGCCGGTGAACATGGGCTGATTGTCTCAGCCGCGATCTTGGCCCACCTGCGGCCTGGCCAGCACGCGCAGGTCGTCGCCGATGCGGTCGATCTGGTGGAAGCTCAGCGCCACCGCGTCGGCCAGATCGCTCAGCGGGCCGAACGACGCCATGTCGAGCCCAGCGCCGAGCAGCTTCGGCGCGAGATAGACGAGGTATTCATCGACCAGCCGCTCGCGCACGAAGGAGCCGCTGAGCTTGTGGCCGGCCTCGACATGCAGCTCGTTGACGCCGCGTGTGGCGAGATCGGCCAGCATCGCGGCCAGATCGACCTTGCCGTTGGCGTCTGGAACGCTCACGACATCGATGCTGCGCTCTGCAAAGGCGGCGCGGCGCTCGGCGTCAGGGCTGGCCGCATAGACCAGCACCGAGCCTGGCGCGTCGAAGATGCGCGCAACCAGGGGCGCAGCCAGCTGCGAATCGACGACCACGCGCAAGGGCTGTTGCGGCGTCGGGATCAGCCGCACATCGAGCCGCGGGTTGTCGTCGAGCACGGTGCCGACGCCGGTCAAGACCGCGCTGGCGCGGCGCCGCCAGGCGTGGCCATCGGTGCGCGCGGCTTCACCTGTAATCCACTGGCTGACGCCGTTGGGCAGGGCGGTGCGGCCGTCGAGCGAAGCTGCCACCTTCAGGCGCACCCAGGGACGACGACGCTCCATCCGAGAAAAGAAACCGATGTTGAGTTCGCGGGTGGCCTCTGCGCCCACGCCGCTCGTCACCTCGATGCCGGCGGCCCGCAAGCGCGCTGCGCCAAGCCCCGCGACCAGCGGGTTCGGGTCTTCGATTGCCATCACGACGCGGCCCACAGCGGCCTGCACCAGCGCATCGCAGCAGGGTGGGGTGCGGCCGTGGTGGGCGCAGGGTTCGAGCGTGACGACGACGGTGGAGCCACGCACTGAATGGCCATGGTCGGCCGCATCGCGCAGCGCCATCACCTCGGCATGCGGTCCCCCGGCCTGTTGCGTGTGGCCGCGGCCGATCACCTGCCCGTTGGCCGACACGATCACGCAGCCGACGCGTGGGTTTGGCTCACTCAGCGCGATGGCTTGTTCCGCCAGGGCCAGCGCTTTGGCCATCCAGCGCTGATGCATGCTGGCGGTGTCTGAGGGTGTCGAACTCATGATCAGCGGTGCGCGGTGTCAGGGTTGGTGCTGGGTGGTGGTGATCGGCGACGCGTCAACCACGTCAGGGGTATCGATTCTCGCGGCAGAGTCGCCGGGACAGGCTTGATCGCCCCGGATCACCAGAAAGTTCTGCTGCAGCAACGACCGGTCAACGGCGGTGTACGCGGCCGGATGCTCCTCGTTGCGGTCGATCGCGCCGCTGTGGTCCAGGTCAGTCGTGTAGCGGCAGACCTTGCGATCCGCAGCACTCGTACCGATGGCCCAACCCAGCGGCACCAGGCTGCTGCGCCCCGACCAGCGCCCGGCAGCGCCGGTGATCGGCACGACGCACCGGTAGGCGACGTAGCGCTCGCCCTGCTCGCTCCATTCGGCCACACCGACGCTGGCCGGCATCGCGAGCAGCGGCACCGCCTCTCGGCGGATGCCGTCGGTGGTTCGGTATTGCACGGTCTTCAGGGCCTCGGTGCTGCATGAAGGCGACGCGGCGTTGGCGGTGCCGGTCAGCGTGAGCAACACCGCCATGTCGAGTGGGTTGTCATTTGCCGCGTCCGGATTTGGCGGGCTGGCGTTCGAGACTCGCACCGTGCCGCTCAGCCACAGGCCGTGCAGTTCGCTGCAATGGGTCAGATCGGTGGCGCTCAGCTGGGCGGTCGCGAGGCCGCTGGCCACCTCGGTGCAGCGCTGCGTCACCTGTGCACTCAAGTTGTCGAACACATAGGCGATGGTGCCGGCGCCGGGTTTCAGCACGCTGCGCCCGTCACCGAGGTTTCTCGCGCTCACCGGGATGCCAGGTGCCCGCGCATAGCCGCTGGATGGCGTCTGCAGGCTGGGCGCCACCGTCAGTGCACCAGCCAGCGCGGGGCTCACGCCCGCCACCACCGAGTTCAGCACCGCCTGCTGCGCGCTGCCATCGCGGGCAGCCCACGCGACGCTGACGGTGGCCGCTTTCAGGCGTGCCGAGCTGCTGTCGTCGATTTGCCGGGTCAGCTGGAACACGGTGTTGAGTGCCACACCGTTCAGATCGTCGACCGATAAGGTGACCGTCCCGATGCGCTCGTAAGGCGTTGCGCCCGATGCCGCAGCGTCGGCTTGCAGGAACACGAAGGCGCGCAGCGACTCGATGTCTTCCTGCGCGATGCGCATCGCTTCGGAACGTTGACGCGCCAGATCGGCATGCGCGTGCAGATGAAGCTGCAGTTTCGCCATCGACAGCACGCCACCCGCCAGCACCAGGAAGGCGAGCAGTGCTTCGATCAGCGTGACGCCGCGCTGCTGGCGTGCGCTGCGGTGCGGGATGACCAGAGGAAAAGCGGGTGGCGTTGTCATCAGAAATCCCTCCAGCTGCCCGGCACGCGGGCGTAGCTGCCGGTGTGCAGTTGCAGGGCACGCAGCACCGCGGCGTCGTAGTGCAGGTCGGGCGCGCCATTGCCGCGGTAGCTCGATGCCGAGATCAGCGCACCACGCACCTGCGCCTGCGGGCTGCTGCTGTCGTCCCAGCGGATGTCGGTGGCGTACACCAGACCGTACAGCGTCACATCGCCACTCAATGTCAGCGTGCCATCGACGACCAGCACCACTGGTTGCGCAGGCGAGCCCAATGTCACCGGCCCGGTCAGCCGGGCGTCGCTGGGAATCGAGACCATGCGGTTGGCCGCCACGCCGTCGATCGCCGTGGCCACCCGCACCGCACATTCGCTGCGGCAGTCGATCGCCTGCACCGCGGCGTGGCTGTTCCAGCTGGCTGGGTCGACGCCGAAGTGGGTGGCGAACAGGCGGTCGTCGTCGAGTGATGCCAGCGTCGCGTCCTGCGTCGATGCCGATGCACCGGCTGCGCCGCCGGGCGCCGTGGTCAGCCGCAGCGCCGAGCCGATCAGGCTGCCGCCCGCACGCACAGTGATGCCTCCCGACGCGGCATCGGGGTTGTGCACGCCGAGCGCGGCAGCGCCGACATCGACCGAGCCCTTGACCGTCAGCGCAGCCGTCGGCACGACCCTCAGCCCGGGCAGCAGACCCAGTACTACCTGCAGCCGCGCAGACGCATCGGGGCGCCCCGCAGCGCCGGGACGGCACGGGCCGTCGGCGCTGGAGCAGCCAGTCGAGGTGATGTGGATCAGGCCCGACTGCGCCTCGGCGCTGAACTGCACCGCGAACGCCGGGTGCGGCAGGCCGTCACCGGGCTCCACCGCATCCAGCGACGGCAGGCCGTTCACTGGGCAGCTGCACGACCAGCCCTCGGTTGCGCGTACGCAGGCCGGTTGCAGCGCGATGGAGGTGGTGCCCGACATCCAGCTCACTGGTTCCAGTCGGCCGCTATCGGGCTGCGATTGGACGAAGCGCTCTCGAAACGAGGTGTCGGTAGCGTCGGCGCTCGGCAGGCACTGCGCGTCGATGCGTTGTGGCTGGTTCAGTTGAGCAATGGCCCATTCGATCCCGGCTTCAGCGGCTTCGAAGGCCTGCGCCGCCCGGTATTGGTTGGCCGCTGCGCGCTGCTCGAACAGCAGCCCCCGGTTGGCGTAGGCGGCCACCAGGCACATCGCGAAGAACAGCAGCAAGGTGACGGCCAGGGCAGCCACACCGCGCTGGCGATGCGCCGTGTGCCTGATGAGGGTCGACGTCATATGACCCGCCTCACGCCGGACAGTGGCCGGTGACGGTGTCGTTGCGCAGCCGCACCCGCGTGCGCACGCTGCGCAGGGCGGTGGATTCGCCCATGCCTTGCGCCGTCAGCGTCAGCATCAAGCTGCGCACATGCAGCTGCGGCGGGCAGCTCGTGTCGCCGGTGGTACAGGGCGCGGTGCACGAGCCGGCCAGGCTGCGCAGCTCTTCGGTCGGGCTGATGTCGAAGCGCGTGACCCTCATCGTGGTGATGTCGGTCATCGCCTGCCACGGCGAGGTGCCCAGTTGCAGTTCGAGCACGCCGTTGCGCAGCCGGTAGCCGAACTGCTCGTTGTCGTCGACGAGGTCGTTTTCGACCGTGTCACGGGAGTAGCGGAAGGCCACGGTGGAGGCCGAGGTCGTCATCGCGGTGTAGGGGTTGATCACCGGACCGGTTGCGCTTCCCTCGTTTTGCCACACGCCATGATCTGCCGCACCCCAGTAGCCCACACGTCGCAGGTCGCGCGCCATCAGGTCGGTGGCGGCGCGCAGGTCCTGCATCAGGCGGCTTTGTGCGATCAGCGTGCGGCTCTCGCGCAGGTGGATCAGCAGCGCCGTCAGGCTGGCGCCGACGATGAACAAGCCGATCGTGATGCCGATCAGCAGTTCGACCAGCGACACGCCGGCTTGCTGCCGTGCGCGATAGGTCGCGAGCGGGCTCATCTCACAGCCTCCAGCAGCGGCTGTTCAACGCTGCGGCGTTGTCAGCCGCCTCAGTTGCCCCGGAGGCATAGACCACGTTGAGCCCATCGACGGTGAGCCGCAGGTGCCGGCAGTTCGCATCCTGCTGCTGGCTGCCGAGCGCCGACGCCTGCACCACATAGCCGTCGGCTGACGGATTCAGCACCGCAATGTCGTAGTGCCGGGATGGCGAAGCGCTGCCCAGACCGAGCTGCGACAGCTCGCCGTAGCTCGGGTGCTCACCGCGGAATCGCTCCTGCTGCAGCTGCACCTTCATCAGCGCGAGCAACGCGTCCGAGCGACGGGTGCTGGCGATCGTGCTGCTGAAGGCCGGGTAGGCGATCGACGACAGCACGCCGACGATGGCGACGCAGATCATCAGCTCGATCAGCGTGAAGCCTCGCACCCTGTGGCGTTGGCGTGGTGGCTGTGCGATGAATGCAGGCAGTGACATGGCGGTCTCCTCGGTGGGTGAAGGATCAGCACGTGCGGTAGCCCGGCAAGGCCGGACTGCCGCTGGGCGTACAGGTGCGCACGCGCCCCAGCACGTTGACGATGTGGTGGATCGAGCCCACCGTTGCCGACGCCACCCGCAGCGTGCCGGTGGGGGTGCTGGTGCCGTGCAGTGGATCGAACAGGATCGACGAGACGTTGGCCTGCACGCTGAGGCCGCCCGAGGCGGGCACGCTCACCGTCTTCAGCTGCGCTGCATTGCCTGTGCAGACGGCGGCGGTCTCGTACTCGGCGCAGGAACACTGGTTGCGCGCACCGCTGTGCACCACGTAGCAGCTGCCCCAGGCGGCGTTGTAGAAGCTCAGGCGCAGCGGCTCGTTGCGCCACACCGAGGCGCTGCGCACGAATTGAACGTCGGTGGCCAGCTGGGCTGCGAAGCCGGCCAGACGCTGGCGCTCGATCAGGCTGCTGAAGCTCGGGGCGGCGCCACAGACCAGCACTGCAAGGATGGCCAGCGTGATGCACGCTTCGACCAGCGTGATGCCACGCTGCTGCTTCGTTTGTTGGGGTGTGTGATGCAGTGAGTCCATGGACCCACTGTAGAAATCACGCGGGCGCAGCGCGACCCCTGGAGGTGGGGTTGGGCCGTCCTCGGGGGAGGGCCCTCACACGGGGGTGGACGCCCCTCGCTGTTGACCTGCAGCTGTCGCGTTCTCAGATGTCGCGGATCAGCTGCCGGAACTCATCGACATCCTCGAAGCTGCGGTAGACCGAGGCGAAGCGTACGTAGGCGACCTTGTCGATGCGCTTGAGCTCGCGCATCACCAGTTCACCCAACCGCGTTGACGGCACCTCCTTGGCGCCGCTGTTGAGGATCTTTTCCTGCATGCGTTCGAGTGCCGCGTCGATCTGTTCGACGCTGACCGGCCGCTTGCGCAGTGCCAGCGTCATCGATGCGCGCAGTTTCGAGAGGTCGAATTCGGCGCGCGTGCCGTCCTTTTTGACGACGGCGGGCAGTGCGATCTCGGCTCGCTCGTAGGTGGTGAAACGCTTGTCGCAGCTGTGGCAGCGGCGGCGGCGGCGCACCACGTCGCCTTCGTCGGACTCACGCGTTTCGACGACCTGCGTGTCTTCGTGGCTGCAGTAGGGACAACGCATGTGAAAAGGCCCGTCGCTGAGAGTTCAACAGGACGGGCCGGTACCGATCAGCACACCGAAGCGGCGTGCTTCAGCGGTACACCGGGAAGTCGCGCGTCAGTGCCGCGACCTTGGCGCGCACCGTCGCGAGGTTGGCCTCGTCGTGCGGATGGTCCAGCACGTCGGCGATCAGGTGCGCGGTGAGCCGAGTCTGCTCTTCCTTGAAACCGCGCGTGGTCAGCGCCGGTGTGCCCAGGCGGATGCCGCTGGTGACCATCGGCTTTTGCGGGTCGTTCGGGATGCCGTTCTTGTTGCAGGTCATGTGCGCCAGACCCAGTACCGCCTCGGCTTCCTTGCCGGTGATGCCTTTAGACCGTAGGTCAACCAGCATGAGGTGCGACTCGGTGCGGCCACTGACGATGCGCAGGCCGCGCTCGACCAGCGTTTCGGCCAGCACGCGTGCGTTGTCCACGACCTGTTGCTGATAGACCTTGAATTCGGGGCGCAGGGCCTCCTTGAAGGCCACGGCCTTGGCCGCGATCACATGCATCAGCGGACCGCCCTGCAGGCCGGGGAAGATGGCGCTGTTGATGGCTTTCTCGTGCTGCGACTTCATCAAAATGATGCCGCCACGCGGGCCGCGCAGGCTCTTGTGGGTGGTTGAGGTCACGATGTCGGCGTGCGGTACCGGATTGGGATACAGGCCCGCCGCGACCAGGCCCGCATAGTGGGCAATGTCCACCATGAAAATAGCGCCAACGTCTTTAGCTACTTTGGCGAAACGCTCAAAATCGATTCGCAGGCTGTAGGCTGATGCACCGGCAATAATGAGTTTGGGTTTACTTTCATGGGCTTTTCGCTCCATGGCGTCGTAGTCG
>JANXTP010000026.1 GCA_025352345.1 Burkholderiales bacterium
GCGCGAGCTGTCACGCCGCCGCATGCTGGCCGAGGTGCCGACCGCCGACCTGGTGGTGATGAACCCGACCCACTATGCGGTCGCGCTGAAGTACGACGAAGCGCTGATGGGCGCGCCGCGCGTCGTCGCCAAGGGCGCCGACCTGCTCGCGATGACGATCCGTGACACCGCCCGCACCGCCAAAGTGCCGGTGCTGCAGGCGCCGGTGCTGGCGCGTGCGCTGTACGCCCACGCCGAACTCGACCGAGAAATCCCGACTGCGCTGTTCGCTGCCGTGGCGCAGGTGCTGGCCTATGTGTACCAACTGCGCGCGGCTGCTGCCGGACGTGGCGCCGTGCCTGGCGACTTGCCTGAACTGGTGGTGCCGCCGGAGCTCGATCCGCACAACACCCCGGTGATTGAGAACGCTGATCCCACCTGATGCGTGGGGCTGCCGAGGGCGCGGGGTGACCGGCTCCGCTCATGTCCTCCGGGCCGGTTCGCCGATTGCCCGCTTCGGGTAAAGCCGATCCGGCCCGGAGGACATGAACGCAACACAGCGGCCCGCCGCAGCGCTCACCCACTGATCTCGGAAGGCAGAACTCAAAACTGCGCACCCTTCGCCCCCTTTATCCGGCTCAAGTTTGGGCGATGCCTCGGAACAATGCCAAGCAACAAACAGCGCTTTTCATGTCCGCACATCTCCTCTCCACCCTGCCGTTGACGGCCACCGTCAAGGCCATTTTTCGATGAACCTATTGCAGCAAGCGAAGGCCTGGCTGGGTCCGAATGCCACCGCGATCCGGGCGCTGATGGCGCCGCTGTTCATCGTGATGGTGCTGTCGATGATGGTGCTGCCGCTGCCGCCCTTCGCACTCGACCTGCTGTTCACCTTCAACATCGCGATGGCGTTGATGGTGATGATGGTGGCCGCCTACATGGTCAAGCCGCTGGACTTTGCCGCCTTCCCGACGGTGATCCTGCTGACCACCTTGCTGCGGCTGTCGTTGAACGTCGCCTCGACGCGCGTCGTGCTGCTCGAAGGCCACAGCGGCCCGGGGGCGGCCGGTGCGGTGATCGAGTCGTTCGGCCACTTCCTGATCGGCGGCAATTTCGCGGTCGGTCTGATCGTCTTCGCGATCTTGGTGGTGATCAACTTCATCGTGGTCACCAAGGGTGCCGAGCGCATCGCGGAGGTCGGCGCGCGCTTCACATTGGATGCGATGCCCGGCAAGCAGATGGCAATCGACGCCGACCTGAACGCAGGCCTGATCGACGAGAAGGAAGCCAAGCGCCGCCGCGCCGAAGTGGGTGACGAGGCGGAGTTCTTCGGCTCGATGGACGGTGCCAGCAAATTCGTTCGTGGCGATGCGATGGCCGGTCTGATGATCCTTGTCATCAACATCATCGGCGGCTTCATCATTGGCGTCGCGCAGCACGGCCTGACGGCCGGGCAGGCCGCCGACAGCTACATCGTGCTGGCCGTCGGCGATGCGCTGGTGGCGCAGATTCCGGGCCTGCTGATCTCGGTGGCGGCGGCGATGGTGGTCTCGCGTGTCGGCAAGGGCAACGACGTCGGCACCCAGATCGCCGCGCAGATGTTCAATTCGCCGCGCGCGCTCGCCATCACCGCTGGTGTGATCGGCACGCTGGGGCTGATCCCGGGCATGCCGCATGTGGTGTTCATCCTGATCTCCTCCGGCCTGAGCTACGCCGCCTACTGGATGCGCGAACGCGACCGCATCGCCCGCGAAGCCCCGCCGCCGACGGCTGCGTCCGCGCCGGAACCCAACGCAGAAGCCACCTGGGACGATCTGCTGCCGATCGACACGCTGGGCCTGGAGGTCGGCTACCGGCTGATCTCGCTGGTCGACAAGGCGCGCGAAGGCGACCTGCTGGCGCGCATCAAGGGCGTGCGGCGCAAGTTCGCGCAGGACGTCGGCTTCCTGCCGCCGCCGGTGCACATCCGCGACAACCTCGAACTGAAACCCAGCATGTACCGGCTGACGCTGCGCGGCGCGGTGGTGGGCGAGGGCGAGGCTTTCCCAGGCATGTGGCTGGCCATCAACCCGGGCGGCGCGACCACGCAATTGATCGGCACGCGCACCACCGACCCGGCCTTCGGCCTGCCGGCGACCTGGATCGAGGAGCGCCAGCGCGAGCAGGCCCAGATAGCCGGATTTACGGTCGTTGATTGCTCGACCGTCATCGCCACCCACCTTTCACACTTGATGCAACTG
>JANXTP010000030.1 GCA_025352345.1 Burkholderiales bacterium
CCAGGCTGCATCGTCGAAACCGCTGGTGGCGGTGAGGTACTTCTTCACCCGCGGCGTGATCAGCGGGTGCGTGTCGGCGGCGAGCATCGCAGCCAACGAGCGCACGCGGGCACGGCCGTGTGCATCGGCGGGCAGCAGCGCGGGTGTCGGGAAGCTCTCGTCGATGAATTCCAGGATCGCCAGCGACTGCGTTAGTGGGGTTTGCGACTGGCCGGGGCCGTGGTCCGCGAGCGCCGGGATGGCACCCATCGGGTTCATCTTGAGGAAGGCCTCGCCGCGCTGCTCGCCGGCATCGAGGTTGATGTCGTGCTCCTGCGGCGTCACGCCCTTCAGGTTAAACGCGACGCGCACGCGATAGGTCGCGGAGGTGCGCCAAAACGAGAAGAGTTCGAAGCGGGCGGTGTTTGTCATAGGGGTCCTGTCAAGACGGTTGGAACGATCGCCTGGCTGTCAATCGTCGAGTTCAGCCAGCCGGATGGCGGGGCGCTGGAAGTGGGCAACTTCTATTTCTAAACGAATTAGTCCAGAATGTAGCTCATGGCCAGAAGCCCTGCCATCACAAAAGCGACCCTCGGCCGCCCTCGCGGTTTCGATGCCGGGACGGCGCTGCGCACTGCGATGGACGTGTTCTGGCAACAGGGCTACGAGGCCACCTCGCTGGACACCCTGAGCGACGCGATGGGGCTCAGCCGGTCGAGCTTCTATGCGTGCTTCGGGTCGAAACACGCGCTGCTGATGGCAGCGGTCCGCGCTTACGCGGATGAACGCTACACGGCACTGACGGAGCGCATCGCTTCCTGCAGCGACCCGCGCGATGCGGTTCGCGCCATGCTCGCCGTCATCGCGGATGTCGATGGCGGTACCCGCGGCTGCCTGTTCGTCAACGCCGTCGCCGAACTCGCGCCTGGCGACGCCGAACTGGTGGCATTCGCGCAATCGCACACTGTACGCGTCGGCGCTTTGATGGAGGCGACGCTGCGCCGTCTGGGTTGTAGCGTGAGCGAGGCGTCCGGGCGGTCCGGCGCCTTGCTGGCGCTGGCCATGGGCGTCACGACGCTGCGCAAGACCGGCGTGCCGCCAGCGCAGCTGCTCGCTCTGCTCACCCAGGCCGATCACTTGGTTCCGTGTCCACACCCAGCAGGCCCAGACCTTTGAAGATGCCTGCCAGCAGCCGCGCCAGCGTGGTCTTTCGAGTACCAGGATTGCCGTAGAAAACCAAGCGGTTGGTGGTGTTGGTTGCGGGCAGCCCCTTTTCCAGCCGCCTCTTATCAAGGCAACGCTGAACAAGCCGCCGATTTCAGCGCCCGAGTCACGAACGCCTGGGCATGCACATTGAATAGCGCGGTAGCCGCCGAATCGCGTCGAACGCTGCGATCTGCGTCCTGCTGGGGCGCTCAGCGCCCATCGCGGGCGCACTCATGCCAAGTGCTTTCGCGCCAAGTAGATGTTGGCCAGCCCCAGTGCCACCAACGAGCGCGTGGCGTTTTTGGCCGAGCCCCGGTAGCGCACCTCGGCCAAGCCTCACAACCGCTTGACCACCGCGAAGACGTGCTCGATTCGGGCACGCACCTTGGACTTGTTGCGGTTCTTCGAGCGCTCGACCTCGCGGCCTTCGTCGTCCTTGCGCACGCGCTGGTTGGTGGAGCCTTGCGCCTGCGAGGCCTTGGACTCGATCAGCGCCTTCTGGCTCGCGTAGGCACTGTCGCCGTAGGCACGCCGCTCGGGGTCGCGCGCCTTCTCGGCGTTCTTGGTCGAACTCGGCGCACCGATGAGGGTGGCGTCCACGACCGTGCCGGTGCCCACCTTCAGACCGCGGGCCCTGCAATGCCTGACCGACAGCAGCGAACAGCCGCTCGCCCAGCTCGCGCTTTTCCAGCAATCGCCGAAATTTCAGCAGCGTGGCGCCGTCGGGCACGCGCTCGCGACCCAGATCGATGCCCACCGCAGGCCTCATCGGCCAGGTTGAACCAGTGCTGCACGAAGTACATCCGCAGCATGCGCGCCAGACCCACGGGCGGACGGCCGTTGCCGGCCTTCGGATAGTGCGGCTCGATCACCCCGCACAACGCCTTGGTCGGCCGCCATCGCAAGGGTCTTCTGTGTCATCGTCCACCTCCGCCCGACTCCTCGCAAGACGCGCAAACCTCGCGCCAGAAGGCGGGATGGAGACCACAGCGACGAAGGCCAAGTCCGGCTAGATCCCTTGAGTCACAGCGCCGCCAGTACGTGATCGCGCAGTCCGTCGAAGCCATCCTCGATGAAGTCGTAGGCCCTGTTCGGGTTCGGGTCGGGCGGTCCAGCGGGGCCCCATTCATCGGGACGTCTGACGAATGCCGTGCGCATGCCGGCGTCTTGCGCGGCGTTGAGGTCAAAGTTGTGGCAAGCCACCATGAGGATCGCCTGCGGCGGCAGGTTGAGCCAGCGCGCGGCAGTCTGGTAGGCCTCGGCATTCGGCTTGTAGACGCCGATCATCTCGCACGAGACGATCGCGTCCCAGATGATGCCGTTGCGGCGCGAGACGTCGATCACCAGCGCTGTCGGCAGCATCGTGAACGAAACCACAGGCAGGCGCTTACGAAGCGTGGCGAGCGCTGGCACAAAGTCGGGCCAGGCGCCTAGCTGGTGCCACGTGCGCCAGAGTTCGTCACGCTCCACCGCCGTAAGCACCTCAACGCCGAACTCCGACAGCGTCTCGTCGAGCACGCGCCGGTGCACGTCGTCCATGTGGAATCCGGGATGCACCTGGCCGACGATGTGCTTCATTGTCCGCCGCCGCCAGTCGTTGGCCATCGCATGCCAGTCGCGTTCGATCCCGTGCCGTGAACCGATGCTGGCCAGGGCGCGCACGAGTCCGCCGTGCCAGTCGAGTACCGTGCCGCCAGTGTCGAAGGCCAATGCCTGAATGTTCATGCGACCACTTTCATGTGAGCGGCCGGCACCGTGCCGGCAGATGAGTTGCCACCGCCGACGGTCCGTCCACGAACTCGACGCCTGCAGTCATGCAGATCAGCCCTTGAGTCTTTCGTTCTGCGGGAACATGGCCCGCCGCGCCTCGTCGTCCATGTCGGTCTTGAAGGCATAGCGGTCCTTCAACGCGA